>NZ_JBSGSG010000004.1:0-232986 GCF_053606765.1 Streptomyces sp. NPDC055189 | reverse complement strand
GGATATCCCAGCCCGTCCGGCGTTTTCGGCTTTCCTACAGCCGCTGAATGATCGTCCCCGTGGCCACCGCCCCGCCCGCGCACATCGTGATCAGCGCGAACTCCTTGTCGCGGCGCTCCAGCTCGTGCAGGGCGGTGGCGACAAGGCGCGCCCCCGTCGCCCCGACCGGGTGGCCGATCGCGATCGCGCCGCCGTTCACGTTCACCTTCTCCAGGTCCTGCTCGAAGACCTGCGCCCAGCTCAGGACCACCGAGGCGAACGCCTCGTTGATCTCCACGAGGTCGATGTCCTTCAGGGACATCCCGGCCTTGCCCAGGACCGCCCGCGTCGCGTCGATCGGCCCGTCCAGGTGGAAGTGCGGGTCGGCCCCCACCAGCGCCTGCGCCACGATCCGCGCGCGCGGCTTCAGCTTCAGGGCCCGCGCCATCCGCTTCGACGCCCACATGATCGCCGCGGCGCCGTCCGAGATCTGCGAGGAGTTGCCCGCGGTGTGCACGGCGGTCGGCATCACCGGCTTGAGGCGCTCCAGGCCCTCCATCGTCGTGTCCCGCAGCCCCTCGTCCCGGTCGACGAGCCGCCACATGCCCTGCCCTGCGGCCTGCTCCTCCTCGGTGGTGGGCACCTGGACGGCGAAGGTCTCGCGTTTGAAGCGCTCCTCGGCCCAGGCGGTGGCCGCGCGCTCCTGCGAGATGAGGCCGAGCGAGTCGACGTTCTCCCTGGTGAGGCCCCGGTTGCGGGCGATGCGCTCGGCCGCCTCGAACTGGTTGGGCAGGTCTACGTTCCACTCCTCGGGGAACGGCTTGCCGGGCCCGTGCTTGGAGCCGGAGCCCAGCGGCACCCGTGACATCGCCTCGACACCGCAGCTGATGCCCACGTCGATGACACCGGCGGCGACCATGTTCGCGACCATGTGGCTCGCCTGCTGGGACGAGCCGCACTGACAGTCCACGGTGGTGGCCGCGGTCTCGTACGGAAGGCCCATCGTGAGCCAGGCCGTGCGCGCCGGGTTCATGGACTGTTCGCCGGCGTGCGTGACCGTGCCGCCGACGATCTGCTCGACGCAGTCGGCGTGGATGCCCGTGCGACCGAGGAGCTCCCGGTAGGTCTCGCCGAGCAGATAGGCGGGGTGGAGATTGGCGAGCGCGCCGCCGCGCTTACCTATGGGGGTGCGTACGGCTTCGACGATGACAGGTTCCGCGGCCATGGGCGTCCTCTCCATCCACATCCTTCGGGGGTGTCCCGGCACTCCCGAAGAGAACTAGTACGCGTTCTAGTTCTGCATGCAGTCTGCTGAGCCGGAGCCCGGCACCGCAAGGGGCTTGCATGCACCTTGCGCAGTACCTGCACGAAAGACGGCCCGCCCCGGGCCTTGCCACTTGTAGAACCCGTTACTACCTTGCGGGACATCTCCTGATGGACCGTCAGAAGAAAAGTGACGCTGCCCGACCGAGCTCCTGGAGTTGCCGATGCCCTGTCCAGCGCTGCCCGACGGGTTCGACTTCACCGACCCCGACCTGCTCCAAGAGCGCGTACCCCTGCCGGAGTTCGCCCAGCTGCGGCAGACGGAACCGGTGCGCTGGATCGCCCAGCCGCCGCGCATCTCCGGCTTCGACGACGCGGGCTACTGGGCCGTCACGCGGCACGCGGACGTCAAGTACGTCTCCACGCACCCGGAGTTGTTCTCCTCCAACCTCAACACCGCGGTCATCCGCTTCAACGAGACGATCAGCCGGGACCAGATCGAGGTCCAGAAGATGATCATGTTGAACATGGACCCGCCCGAGCACACCCGGGTCCGCCAGATCGTGCAGCGCGGCTTCACGCCCCGCGCCATACGTTCGCTCGAAGACGCCCTGCGCGAGCGTGCGGCCTCCATCGTCGAGTCGGCCCTGGCGAACGCCAAGGCCGACGGCTCGTTCGACTTCGTCACGAACGTCGCCGTCGAGCTTCCCCTCCAGGCCATCGCCGAGCTCATCGGCGTGCCCCAGGACGACCGGACGAAGATCTTCGACTGGTCCAACAAGATGGCGGCCTACGACGATCCGGAGTACGCGATCACCGAGGAGGTCGGCGCCGAGGCGGCCATGGAGATCGTCTCGTACGCGATGAACCTCGCCGCCGCCCGCAAGGAGTGCCCGGCCAAGGACATCGTCAGCCAGCTGGTGGCCGCCGAGGACGAGGGCAACCTCTCCTCCGACGAGTTCGGCTTCTTCGTCATCCTGCTCGCCGTGGCCGGCAACGAGACGACCCGCAACGCCATCACCCACGGCATGCACGCCTTCCTCACCCACCCCGAGCAGTGGGAGCTCTTCAAGCGCGAGCGGCCTCAGACCACCGCCGAGGAGATCGTGCGCTGGGCGACCCCCGTCGTCTCCTTCCAGCGCACCGCGACGCAGGACACCGAGATCGGGGACGTGACGATCAAGAAGGGCGACCGCGTCGGGATCTTCTACTCCTCGGCCAACAACGACCCGGAAGTCTTCGAGGAGCCGGAGAAGTTCGACATCACCCGCGACCCGAACCCGCACCTCGGATTCGGCGGCGGAGGCCCGCACTTCTGCCTCGGCAAGTCGCTCGCGGTCCTGGAGATCAACCTCATCTTCAACGCCGTCGCCGACGCGCTGCCCGATCTGCGCCTGGTCTCCGACCCCCGCAGGCTCCGCTCGGCCTGGCTGAACGGTGTCAAGGAACTGCAGGTCAACACGGGCTGACCTGCTGCCGGGGAGGCAGGGGCTTCACCCCTACGCCCCGCCCCTGCCTTCCCCCCGGCACCCGACCGCACTTGGCCGCCATCCAGGTGGCATATCCGGCCAGGTCCGGTCCGGAGCCAACGTTTCCGTTGCGTCACGCGTCTTGAGAAGCAAACGTTGCCTCTCCAAGACTTCGAACGGAAACGGTTGCCGTGGTCTTTGCAGGTCTCCCCCTCGCTCCATCGGGCAGCAGCACGCCGTCGGACCGGAAGACCTCACTCCGCGCCTTCTGCCGACGCCACCGGATCCCGCTCATCGCCACGCTGCCCACACTTCCGCTGTACGCGGTGTGGGCGGCGTTCCTCGCCACCGGCGGCGGCGACCTGGCGGCGCAGGAGGCCTGGGCGCGCTTCGCCTCCGAGCACGGGGCATCCGCGTACGGCCTGTTCTGGTACGGCGGCATGCACACCGCCAACTACAGCCTGATCTCGCCCTACTTGATGGCCGCCCTGGGCGTGAAGACGGTGACGGTGCTGTCGGGCGTCGCGGGTGCCTGGCTGGTCGCGGCCCTCGTCGAGCGGACCGGGCTGCGGCGCCCGCTGTGGCCCGCGGTGCTCGCCTCGCTCGCCGTGTGGTGCAACGTCGCATCGGGGCGCACCACGTTCGCCCTCGGCATCGCCTTCGGGTTCGCCGCGTGCCTGGTGCTCGTGCGGGACCGGCGCATCGGGGCCGCCGTGGTGTGCGCGGCCCTGGCCACCATGTCCAGTCCGGTGGCGGGCCTGTTCCTCGTGGTGGCGGGCGCCGCCTATTTCCTCGTACGGGACTGGGGGCGGGCGGCGGCGCTCGTCGTGCCGCCGGTGGTGGTCGTGGGGGCGACGACCGTGCTCTTCCCCTTCAACGGCGAGCAGTTGATGCCGTTCGACCGGATCTTCCCGCCCGTCCTTTTCAGCCTCGCGCTCATCGTGGCCGCGCCGCGCGAGTGGCGGGTGCTGCGGTGGGGAGCCGCCGTGTACGCGGCGGGGACGGTCCTGACGTATCTCATCCCGTCCCCGATCGGCACGAACGTGGAGCGCCTCGCCGAGCTGCTCGCACCCACCGCGCTGCTCGGCGCGCTCCTGATCCCCGCACTGACCCGCGCACGCCGCATCGTGCTCATCGTCGCGCTCGTCCTCTCCTCGGCCTGGGTGGGGCAGAAGACGGCGGACGACCTGACGGTGTCGACGACCGTGCCGGAGTGGGCGGCCGACACACAGGGTGTGGTGCAGGAGCTGGAGCGGCTCGGCGCCGACCGGGGGCGCGTGGAAGTGGTGCCGGCCCGCAATCACCGCGAGGCGACGGCGCTCGCCCCGTACGTGAACATGGCGCGCGGCTGGAACCGGCAGCTCGACATCGAGCGTGGCCGCCTCTTCTACGACGGGACCTTCTCGGCCGCCACCTACCGCGCGTGGCTGGACAAGTGGGCGGTCGGGTATGTGGTCCTGCCGTCGGGCAAGCCGGACGGGTTCGCCGAGGACGAGGCCGCGCTTGTCGCCAGCGGGCCCAAGTGGCTGGAGCCGGTGTGGCGGGACGCGAACTGGCGGGTTTTCCGGGTGCAGGACGCGGTGCCGATGGTGTCGAAGCCCGCGTCCGTCATCCGCTCCACCGGTTCGGCCATGGTGGTCCGCGTCCCCACCCGCGAGCCGGTGACGCTGCGCCTGGTGTACTCGCCGTGGCTCCGGGCGGAGGGAGCCTGCCTGAAGCGGCACGGCGACTTCACCCTGCTCACGGCCTCCGCGCCGGGGACGTACGAGATCAGCTCGGGGTACGGTCCTTCGCCGGGTCCTTCGACATGTCGATGACCGGCTCCGCGCCCGTGGCCACCTTCAGGGTGCTGCGGACGCGGGGCCCGGCCAGGAGGTAGCCGAGGCCGAAGCCCGCGCCGACCACGGTCGCGCCGCCCACCGCGTCCAGGATCCAGTGGTTTCCGGTGGCGACGATCGCGGAGACCGTGAACAGCGGGTGCAGCAGGCCGAGTGCCTTCATCCACCACTTCGGGGCGAGGACCAGGATCACCACACCGCACCACAGCGACCAGCCGAAGTGCAGCGAGGGCATCGCCGCGTACTGGTTGGTGAGCGCGGTCAGTGTGCCGTACTCCGGCTTGGTGAAGTCCTGCACGCCGTGGACCGTGTCGATGAAGCCCAGGTCGGGCATCAGGCGCGGCGGGGCGAGCGGGTAGAGCCAGAATCCGACGAGCGCGAGGATCGTCGCGAAGCCGAGTGCGGAGCGTGCCCAGCGGTAGTCGGCGGGGCGCCGGGCGTAGAGCACGCCGAGGACGGTCAGCGGCACCACGAAGTGGAACGACGTGTAGTAGAAGTTGAAGAACTCCTCGAGCCAACTGACCTTCACCACGGCGTGGTTGACCCAGTGCTCGATGTCGATGTGCAGGAACTGCTCGATCGAATGGATCTGCTCGCCGTGGTGTTCTGCGGTGGCCCGGCCGCCCGAGTTGGTGCCGCCCGTCGCCGCGAGCCGCGCCTGCTGGTAGGCGGAGTAGCCGACGCGGATCAGGAGCAGTTCGAGCAGGAGGTTCGGCCGGGTGGTCACGCGGCGCCAGAACGGGAGCAGCGGCACCCAGCTCCAGCGCGCGGGGGCGGGTCGCGCGTAGTCGGTGGGGACGGGCGTTTGGTACTGCGGCGCCGTACGGGACAGGAACGGTACGACGGTGGCCGCGGCGAGGGCGGCGATCAGCACGATGTTGTCGCGGACCGGCTCCACGACCGGCATGTTCGGCAGCATCATCTTGGCGGGCAGCGTCGACACGAGGACGACGGCCACCGGCCACATGTACCGGTCGGACTGCTTCTTGCCGACCCGGCCGACCACCGCGAGCAGCACCCACAGGAGCTGGTGCTGCCAGGTCGTCGGGGACACCGCGACCGCGACGCAGCCGGTGATCGCGACGGCCAGCAGGAGCTGTCCGTCCTTGGCGTAGCGGACGGCGCGGCGCAGGCCGAGCCCGATGACGGCCAGGCCGATGGCGACGAAGAGGCCGATTTCCAGCGGCCCTTCGAGGCCGAGCCGCAGCAGGGCGCCGTGCAGCGACTGGTTGGCGAGACCGCCCGGATTCGCGCCGAGGCCCGCACCGGCCAGGTGGTGCACCCAGTACGTCCACGAGTCGTGCGGCATCGAGGCCCAGGCCAGGGCGGTGCAGGCGAGGAAGGTGGCACCGGTGGAGAGCGAGGCGCGTCTGCGGCCGGTGAACCAGAAGAGGGCGGCGAAGAGCAGCACGGTGGGCTGGAGTGCGGCCCCGATGCCGATGAGGATGCCGCTGGCGCGCTCCCCGCGGACCGCGAAGCATCCGAGCAGGACGAGCAGTACGGGAATGATGCTGGTCTGGCCCAGGTACAGGGTGTTGCGCACCGGGAGCGACAGCATCAGGAGGCAGATCGCGACGGGCGCCGCGAGCAGTGACGTGCGCCGGGCCACGGGCTGCGGCAGCGCGCGGGCCGCGACGAGGCCGAGGACGACGACCAGGGCCAGCGTGCCGAACGTCCAGCCCCAGCCGAGCGCCTGCTCGGCGGCGCGGGAGAACGGTTTGAGCACGAGTCCGGCGAAGGGAGTGCCGGTGAACTTGTCGGTGTCGTAGAAGGAGCCGTTCACATGGAGGACCCCGTCGGGGCCGATCCAGGTCTCCAGATCGGTGAGCCGGTCCCCTTCCGGTGTACGCAGGACGACGATCAGCTGCCGCAGCGCCAGTACGGCGGCGATCAGCCAGAGGGCGGCACGGGCCGCCCCGATCCGCGCATTCGGTGCACCTGGCGTTCCCGCCCCGAAGGCATTTCCCGGTCCCCCGTGCTCAACATTCGCCACGCGTCGTCGGCCCTCCCGCCCCATTCTTCATCTCTGCCCGGTCCCAACGTCCGGCCGGCGCCGAGAGTTCTCTGTCGGCTCCGGAGGCCGGCGGTCGGCTCCGAGAGGCTCGCGCCCTCAGGTGAGACGCACGCAACCCCCATTTCACCTGTCAGCCATCACCGCTTTCTACCGGCTTTCGCACAGATTTCCCAACTGACTGTTTCGTCCGGGCAGCCCGCCGGATCTCCACCGAGTGCCCACTTCCCCTCCATGAGACGCCTGTCGGCCGCTGGGCGCGGTTCCTTGCACGAAGGGCGACATAGATCACAAAGGCGCCCTGTCGCCGCCTTCACAAGCGGAACCATTCGCCCTGGATAGCGGCACATTCCCGGCGGTATGCGGTCGACCGGACACCCAACGTAATGGTGCCGTCTACACCTATGGTCGTTTTCGAGCCGCCCCCTGCTGGGCGGCTCTGTCCTTGTCGTCAACCGAGAGGCAGGCGAGCGAACCCTTGCCGGCAGCCGCAGCCATCGCACCCGTAGCCCCGCAGACCCAGGCCCCTCCGTCCGCGCCCACCTCGGCGGACGTCACCGTCGTCGACCCGGCGATGGTCAAGCGGGCGGTGAAGGCGGCCGCGCTCGGCAACGCGATGGAGTGGTTCGACTTCGGCGTCTACAGCTACATCGCCGTGACGCTCGGCAAGGTCTTCTTCCCGTCGGGCAACCCGACGGCCCAGCTTCTCTCCACCTTCGGCGCCTTCGCCGCGGCCTTCCTGATCCGCCCGCTCGGCGGCATGGTCTTCGGCCCGCTCGGCGACCGCATCGGCCGCCAGAAGATCCTCGCGCTCACCATGATCATGATGGCGGCGGGCACCTTCGCGATCGGCCTCATCCCCTCCTACGCGTCCATCGGCGTGGGCGCCCCGATCCTCCTGCTGATCGCCCGCCTGGTGCAGGGCTTCTCGACCGGCGGCGAGTACGCGGGCGCGTCCACCTTCATCGCCGAGTACGCCCCCGACAAGAAGCGCGGCTTCCTCGGCAGCTGGCTGGAGTTCGGCACCCTCGCCGGTTACATCGGCGGCGCGGGCCTCGTGACCCTGATGACGGCCCTCCTCTCCACCGAGGACCTCCTCACCTGGGGCTGGCGCATCCCCTTCCTGATCGCGGGTCCGATGGGCCTGATCGGCCTGTACCTGCGGATGAAGCTGGAAGAGACCCCCGCCTTCGCGGCGGAGCTCACCAAGGCCCACAAGAACGAGCAGTCCCGCCCGAAGGTGCGCCTGCGCGAGATGGTCACGGGTCAGTGGAAGTCGCTGCTCCTGTGCATGGGCCTGGTCCTGGTCTTCAACGTCACGGACTACATGCTCCTTTCGTACATGCCGAGCTATCTGACGAGCGAGCTGAAGTACGACGAGACGCACGGGCTCCTGGTCGTGCTCGCCGTGATGGCGCTGATGATGTGCGTCCAGCCGTTCGCGGGCGCGCTGACCGACCGCGTGGGCCGCCGCCCGGTGATCGCCGCGGGCTGCGCGGGCTTCCTGCTCCTCTCGGTCCCGGCCCTGCTCCTGATCCGCCAGGGCTCGCTCTGGGCGATCGGCCTCGGCATGGCGGCACTGGGCCTGCTCCTGGTCTGCTTCACGGCTTCGATGCCGTCGACGCTCCCGGCCCTGTTCCCCACGAAGGTCCGCTACGGCTCGCTCTCCATCGGCTTCAACATCTCCGTATCGATCTTCGGAGGCACGACACCGCTGGTCGTGACGGCACTGATCGGGGCGACCGGCAACATGATGATGCCCGCGTACTACATGATGGCGGCGGCCGTGGTGGGCGGCATCGCGGTGTGGTTCATGAGGGAGAGCGCGGGACGTCCGCTGCCGGGATCGCTGCCGGCGGTGGAGAAGTAGCCCGTCATGGGGGTCCCCCCTGCTCTTTAAGAGCTTGGGGGAGTTTGAGGACGAACTCGGCGAAGCCGGTGATGACGCCCGCCAAGACCAAGGCCCTCGCGCCGAGCGAGTTTTCGGGAAGGGGCGGGGTTGGGGAAAAGCCCCCCCCTACCCCACCGGCACCCCCGCCTGCCACCCGACAAACAAAGGCACCTCCCCCGCCCCGTCAAGCACCACAACCCCGAACGGCCGGTTGAAGGCAAGCCACTCGATCCGCCGAGGAACAAACGCACCGCCCGGCGCCATGGGCACGGCAGTGACCGCCGCCCCCTCAACCCCCTCCTCGGCAACCCGCACCACCGCCTCCTGCACGACCTGCGATATC
Organism: Streptomyces sp. NPDC055189; assembly: GCF_053606765.1. Classification (NCBI taxonomy): domain Bacteria; kingdom Bacillati; phylum Actinomycetota; class Actinomycetes; order Kitasatosporales; family Streptomycetaceae; genus Streptomyces; species Streptomyces sp. NPDC055189. The sequence goes on along the minus strand of NZ_JBSGSG010000004.1, from coordinate 224,192 downwards.
GCAAGCCGCTCCGGCGACATCCCGGAGAAGTCGGCCCCCTCGGAGAAGGCCCACCGCACCCCCAGCGCGGCCAACTGCTCCGAAGCGTCGACCCGCGTCCGCAACGACATCCGCGGCACCGCCATATTGATCTGCTCGGCGTCGATCCCGGTCCACCGCCCCTCCGGAGCCCAGGCGAGCGGCAGCACCTCCGCGGCCCCCGCCCCCGGCTCACCGAGGACGAACCGCACCCGCGCAGGCGCCCGCCCGCCCTCCGCCCGGCACTTCAGCTCCACGACGCTCGCCCCGCCCACCGTCCACGCACAGTTCAGCGGAACGGGCCGATGCATCGTGGGCACCCGGTGCCGCACGCCGAGCGCGTCGGTGAAGTCCTGGTCACGCGTGCCCGCCCCCTCAAAGGGAATCTCCCAACGCGCTTTGAGGGCCAGCGCATTGACGAGCACCAACAGCACATCCGGCGTGATGACCACCGGCAGCCGCTCGATCAGCCCGCCCGTCGCCTCCCGCACCCAAGCGTCGACATCGCCCGGGTCCATCGGCCCGAACCCCACGTCCGGCAGCGCTTCGCGATAGGCGCGGTACACCGGAACCCGGCTCCACACCCGGGTGGCGACAGCCACCGCGTCCGTACCGGCCAACGCCCCCGCGGCCTCCGTGACCACACCGGCGGCGTCCTCCCCCGCGACGCCGAGCAACTCCCGCAGCTCCCCGGCGGTCTCCTCCCGCGCACCCACCGCGACCGCTGCCAGCGCGAGCCACAACCCGGCGGGCGAGCACACGAAGTCCCCCGGAACCCCGCCCTCGCTCCCCCGCCCCCCGGCCATCAGCGGCAGCCATCGATCCGCGAGCCCCCGGATCGCCACCGCCGGCAACACCTGCTCGGTCCCGTACGTCATCTCAACCCCCCGCAGTCCACTGCACTCGTCCCGCCAATACAGCTCGACGACTTCAGTATGCGAGTCCCCACTGACAATCGACCCTCACGCAACTAACATCGTTAGCGAACCTAACGAAACCCGGAAAGCGAAACCCGGAAAGCGGAAGCCGGAAGCGGAAACCGGGACCGGAAACCGAAAGGCCCACATGACCCAGCAGCAATGGACCGCGGTGGACACCTACTTCACCGACCTGCTCGCCCCCGCCGACGAGGCGCTGACCGCGGCCCTGCACGACAGCGACGCCGCCGGTCTGCCGCAGATCAGCGTCGCGCCGAACCAGGGCAAGCTGCTCCAGCTCCTCGCTCAGATCCAGGGTGCGCACCGCATCCTGGAGATCGGCACGCTCGGCGGCTACAGCACCATCTGGCTGGCCCGCGCCCTGCCGGCGGACGGCCACTTGATCACCCTGGAGTACTCCCCGGTCCACGCCGACGTGGCCCGCGGCAACCTCGCCCGCGCCGGCCTCGACAAGCTCACCGAGGTGCGGGTCGGCCCGGCCCTCGACTCGCTCGCCGCGCTCGTGGCCGAGGACGCGGGCCCCTTCGACCTGGTCTTCATCGACGCGGACAAGGCCAACAACCCGCACTACGTGGAGTGGTCGCTCAAGCTCACCCGCCCCGGCAGCCTCATCATCGTCGACAACGTCGTACGTAACGGCGGTGTGGCCGACGCCGACAGCACCGACCCCGGCGTACAGGGCACGCGCAAGGCGCTCGAACTCATCGCCCGGCACCCCAAGCTGACCGGCACGGCGCTGCAGACGGTGGGCACGAAGGGCTACGACGGCCTGGCCCTGGCCCGCGTACTGGACTGAGCACCCGAACCGGCCGGGCAGCCTCAACCCCTCTCTGCCCTACCCCCCCCTCAACCCTCGTGATAGAAACCGACGTTCACGCTGCGCGGCCCGGCCCGGTCCTGGATGACGACCTCGCCGGTCCCGCCCCGTGGCAGCGGCGCGGTCCCGCCGTACTCAAGAGGCGCCGCCACCCCGCTCACCGTGAGGCGCACCTGAGACGCGGGCTCGGCGTGCGATCCGCGCAGCCAGGTGACGGTCCAGGCCCCGTCGGTCCCGCAGCGGAACTCCAGATGCGTACGCGACACGAACAGCCAGTCGTCCGGCGGCACCAGACGGCACACCCCACGATCACGCCCCACCCGCAGCACGGCACCCGGTGCGCTCGGCGCGTCAGCCATGAGCATGCCCGCGGTCGCCCCCTCGTCCGCCCCGGTCATAGAGGCCATGGTCAACTCCAGCACGTACGTCTCCCCCCCACTCTCGACCAACCGGACGCGAGCCCCCGGAGCCCGCTTCCAGCCGCTCCGCACCGCGCCGCACCGCGCCGCCGCATCCTAAGACGCCCCCCGCACGAAAGCACCGCCCCCGGAACCACAGGCTGACACGGACCGACCCGGACTGACCCGGACTGAGTCTGTCGGACACATGCGCGAGGATGGGCGGATGAGCATCGTGAAAATCAACGTCCTGACCGTGCCGGCCGAGCAGCGAGAGGTCCTGGAGAAGCGCTTCGCGTCCCGCGCGGGCGCCGTGGAGAACTCGGACGGCTTCGAGTGGTTCGAGCTGCTGCGCCCCATCGAAGGGACCGACGACTACCTGGTCTACACGCGGTGGCGTGACGAGGAGTCCTTCAAGGCGTGGATGGAGGGCCCCATGAAGTCGGCGCACCAGGGCGGCGGCGCGGCCGGCGGTGAGCGGCCCAAGCCCGCGTCGAGCAGCGCCGCGGTGTGGTCGTTCGAGGTCGTCCAGCAGGCCTCGCCCAAGGGGCAGTAGCGGCCGGGAAAAACCGATACCGGCGCGCCTCTCCGCCGTGGTGCGATGGGCCTCATGATGTCCACAGACCGGATACTCGCCTTCGCGGCGATGTCCTTCCTGCTGATCGTGATCCCCGGGCCCAGCGTCCTGTTCGTGGTCGGACGGGCGCTGGCGCAGGGGCGCCGTGCCGCGCTGACCACGGTGGTGGGGAACACGATCGGCGCGTACGTGCTCGTCGTGGCCGTCGCGCTCGGCGTCGGGTCCGTCGTGGAGCGCTCGGTCGCCGTCTTCACGGCGCTCAAACTGCTCGGCGCCGCCTACCTCGTATATCTGGGGATCAAAGCGGTGCGCCAACGCAAGTCGCTGCACGCCGCGTTCACCGGTGACGGCCCCGTGCACAGCGGCCTGCGTACGTTGTGGGAAGGGTTCGCGGTCGGTGTGGCCAACCCCAAGACCATCGTCTTCTTCGCCGCCGTACTGCCGCAGTTCGTCGATCGCGAGCAGGGGCACGTCTGGCTGCAGATGCTGGTGCTGGGGCTCGTCTTCAACGCCATCGCCGTGGCGTCCGACAGCGTGTGGGGCCTGGCCGCGGCCACCGCGCGCGGCTGGTTCGCGCACTCGCCGCGGCGGCTCTCGATGATCGGCGGGGTCGGCGGCCTCACCATGATCGGCCTCGGCGTGAGTATCGCCGCGACCGGGCGCAAGGAGTGACCGCAATGACTTCCACCGATGCCCGTACCGCGAACCCCGCCTCCTGGGCAGTGACCCCGGAAGAGGTCGGCTCCCCCGTCGCCGCGGCGCTCTGGCGCACGTACTACACGGAGGTCAGCGACCGGTACTACCTCCTCCATGAGGGGCGCAGGACCGCACCCGAAGAGCTGGAGCGCGAGATCGCGGCGGAGACGGGCGACGACCTCCGTCCGCCCACCGGCACACTCCTTGTCGCCCGGTACGGCGGTGAGCCCGCGGGGACGGCCGGGGTGCGGCTCATGGGCGACATGAAGGGTGTCCGTACCGCCGAGCTCAAGCGCGTCTTCCTCCGCGAGGACATGCGCGGCCGTGGCGGCGCCGCGCTCCTCCTCGCCGCCGCCGAGGACGCGGCCCGCGCACTCGGCGCGGAGCAGATCATGCTCGACACCCGCCTCGATCTCGTCGAGGCCAGGGCGCTCTACGCCCGGCACGGATACGAGGAGAGCGAACCGCTCACCGAGCGGATGTACGCCGAGTGCTGGTACGTCAAGAAGCTGGCCCCGTCAGCCGGTTGAGGCCACCGGAACGGGGCGGCCTCGCGGCGCCGCTCATGCCGCGAGGCCACGCTGGACCGGCCTGCCGTCGTGCGGCCGTTCGGCGTCCGAGCCGCACATCTCGGCGCCGAGTTCCTCGACGAGCTTGACCAGGTCGGTGGGCCGGTCGGGGCCCCACCAGTCGCCGAGCAGCTCGGCGAGGGACTCCTCGCGGGCCTTGGACAGGGCCGCCACCGCCGTCCGCCCCTCGTCGGTCAGGATCAGGCCCATGCCCTCGCGGCGGCCGAGACGGCGCTCCTCGACCTGGCGGGAGGCCGCCGTGATCACCGAGAGCGGCACGGTGCTGCGGTCGGCGAGCGTCGCCGGTTCGACGTGGCCGTGGCGGCTGATGCGCAGCAGGAGCCAGCTCGCGGCGGGCAGCAGGTCCAGGCCCGCGCGCTCCGTGATGCGCACGTAGATCTCGCGGCGGCCCTCCCGTGTGCCGAGGGCGGACAGGGCCCTGGCCACCTCGTCGTACGAGGAGCGCTCGACGGGGTTGCTGGCGAGCGTCTGTGTGGTGTCGGGCGCCGTGACCGAGCGGCGCAGCTTGTCCTCGCGCAGGAACCAGGCGAGGACGAAGGCCACCAGGGCCGCGGGCACCGCGTACAGGAAGACGTCCGTGATGGCCGAGGCGTAGGCGTGCAGGACGCCGGGGCGCAGCGACGCCGGGAGTTCGGCGATGCCACGCGGGTCGGCCTTGAGGGAGTCCGCGCTGACCCCGGGCGGCAGCGCCTGGCCCGCGACGGCGTCGGAGAGCTTGGTGACGAGCCGGTTGGCGAATATCGTGCCGAAGATGGCGACTCCGAAGGAGGCGCCGATGGAGCGGAAGAACGTCGCGCCGGACGTGGCGACGCCCAGATCCCCGTACGGGACCGCGTTCTGCACGATGAGCACCAAGACCTGCATGACCAGGCCGAGCCCGAAGCCGAAGACGAAGAAGTAGGCGCTCATCTCGCCCGTGCCGCTGTTCTCGTTCAGCTGGTGGAGCAGGAGCAGGCCGAGCGCCGTGATGCCGGTGCCCGCGACCGGGAAGACCTTCCAGCGGCCCGTACGGCTGACGATCTGGCCGGACGCGGTCGACGAGATCAGCATGCCGATCACCATCGGCAGCATGTGCACGCCCGACATCGTGGGCGAGACGCCCTGGACGACCTGGAGGAACGTCGGCAGGTAGGTCATCGCGCCGAACATCGCGAAGCCGACCACGAAGCTGATGATCGCGGAGAGCGTGAACGTCCTGACCCGGAAGAGCTTCAGCGGAATGACCGGTTCGGCCGCCCTGCGCTCGATGGAGACGAAGGCCGCGGCGAGCACGACGCCGAGCACCGCGAGGCCGATGATCTGCGGCGATGCCCAGTCCCAGGTGGTGCCGCCGAGCGAGGCGACGAGGACGAGGCAGGTGGCGACGGCCGCGATCAGGAAGGTGCCGAGGTAGTCGATGGTGTGCTTCGTCGAGCGCACCGGGATGTGCAGGGCGGCGGCGATGACGACGAGCGCGACGACGCCGATGGGCAGGTTGACGTAGAAGACCCAGCGCCAGCTGAGGTGCTCGGTGAACAGGCCGCCGAGCAGGGGTCCAAGGACGCTGGTGGCACCGAAGACCGCACCGAACAGGCCCTGGTACTTGCCTCGCTCGCGGGGCGAGACGATGTCGCCGACGATCGCCATCGACAGGACCATGAGTCCGCCGCCGCCGATTCCCTGGAGCGCGCGGAAGCCGATGAGCTGCGGCATGTTCTGCGCCATGCCGCACAGGGCCGAGCTGATCAGGAAGATCACGATGGCCAGCTGGAACAGCTTCTTGCGGCCGTACTGGTCGCCGAGCTTGCCCCAGAGCGGCGTCGCCGCCGTCGCGGCGAGCAGATACGCGGTGACGACCCAGGACAGGTGCTCCATGCCGCCGAGTTCGCTGACGATGGTGGGAAGAGCGGTCGAGACGATGGTCTGGTCGAGGGCGGCGAGCAGCATGCCGAGCAGCAGCGCGCCGATGGAGACCAGTACGCCGCCGTGCGCGTGCCCGTCCGGTGGCCGGGGGACGGGGTCCGGCTCCGGTTCCACGGGGCGGGCGCTGACGTCCTGTGCCATGGACACACACCTCCTGAGGGCGCCTGCGTGTCCTGCGAGGGCCTCTCCTTCCATCCTGGTCCGTGAGACCCGTTATGGCCTGTTGAAGCCGGGATCTGCATAATCGCTGGAGTTCTCTAGGGGTGGGGTACGAAAGAGTGAGCAGCGACGAAACACGTCCGGGCGGCGCCGAGGACGGCCCGCAATGTCCCGAGTGCGGCACTTCGCGCGAGCGGGGCAGCGCGCCGGCCTGCGGTTGTACGGAGCGGGCCGCGGACGCGGCACGGGAAGCGAGATCGGCGGATGCCGCCGCGGCGGAGGACTTCGATCCGCTGCGCATACGTCCGTACGTGACACTGCCTGAGCCCGGTCCCGGGGACGAGACGGCGCCCGAGCCCTTGGCGGCCGCCGCCCACGTCCTCCCGCCGGAGACGGCGGCGCCGCCGCGGTCGGCGGATGTGGGGCTTTTCGCGGCGGGCGGCGCACCGCGGGGCGACGACCCCCGTCTGGCCCCGCCCTCTCTGCCGTACGACGAGGAACCGGAGCCGCGGCGCGTCCGCATCGGCCTGTACGCGGGCGTGGGCGCGGTGGCCGTCATCACCGTCGCGGTGCTCGCCGCCGTGCTGTTGCCGCCCGACAAGCCGCAGCGGCACGACCGGGCGCTGCCGGAGGTGCCGACGCGCGCGGTGAACGCCCCGTCCGGCGCCGGCACGGAAACGGCCACGGCTTCCCAGCCGCCGCCCTCCGCGCCCGCGTCACCGTCCCCGGACCCGTCCACGTCGCCCGAGACGAGCCCGAGCCCGTCCCCGTCTCGTACGGCCTCGGACAAGGCGAGGCCCACCCGGCCGCCGAGCCGGTCGACGGCACGGGCCACGGAATCGGCCAAGTCGGACGCACCGCCGACCGGCACCGTCCTGAGCCAGGGCGACCGGGGCCCGGAGGTCGAGGAGCTGCAGCACCGCCTGCGGCAGCTGTACCTGTACATGGACGACACCGACGGCACCTACGACGCCGGGGTCACGGACGCGGTGGCCCGCTACCAGTTCGCCCGCGGTACGCGGGAGGACGAGCGGGGCGTTTACGGGGAGGAGACGCGGGCGGCGCTGGAGGCGGAGACGTCGGAACCGCGGCAGCACCGGCCGGGGCGGTAGCCGCCCAGCGGATCGACTGCGATCAGCGGTAGCCGCCTGCGCACAGCAAGGCGCCCGGCACCACAAAGGTGCCGGGCGCCCGGAAGTCTGCCTGCGGATTCAGCCGAACGTCAGCTGAAGCGTCCCGTCACCGGCGGCGGTGACCCGGACCTGCGTCAGGTCGTCGACGTGCACGGTGGGCCCGTACTCCCCGGCCCTGGGGCCTATCCCCACGACTCGCATGCCGGCCGCGAGCCCCGCGGCGATCCCGGCTCCGGAGTCCTCGAAGACGATGCAGTCAGCGGGGTCGAACCCCAGCTCGGCGGCCCCCTTGAGGAACCCCTCGGGGTCGGGCTTGCTCGCCCCCACACTCTCCGCGGTGACCCGCACGGCGGGCAGCGAGAGACCGGCCGCGGCCATCCGGCCGGTGGACAGCGGCACGTCGGCGGACGTCACGAGCGCGTGCGGCAGCCCTTCGAGGGACGCCAGGAAGGCGGCGGCCCCCGGTATCGGAACGACGCCCTCCATGTCCGCGGTCTCGGCGGCGAGCATCTCGCGGTTCTCCGCGTAGTTCTCCTCCATGGACCGCTCCGGGAGCAGCACCGCCATCGACGCGTACCCCTGCCGCCCGTGGACGACCTTGATGACCTCGTCGAAGTCGAGCCCGTACCGCTCGGACCAGCGCCGCCAGCAGCGCTCGACCACGGCGTCGGAGTTGACGAGGGTCCCGTCCATGTCCAGGAGGAGGGCCCGGGCGGTCAGAACAGAGGCGGTCTCAGCCGTCATCGACGTACTCCAGAGCACAGAGGGAGTCTCCGCGGAGGGAGGAGCGGAGGAAGGAGCGGAGGGAGCATGCGGAGAAAAGATCAAGGCAGCCCCGCCCGCCGGTCAGGGAACACGGGCGGAGCCACTTTGTTCCCCCACGGTACAAAAAGAGGCCACCAGACGCCAACACCGCAGGTCACACCCGCAACGGGCCCCTAAATAGATGCCCCAGGCTCCTAACTAAACCAGACGCTTCAGGCAATCGCCTCATACAGGCTCCACACGCCGAGCCCCAGCATCAGGAGCGCCGCGATCTTGGTGATGAGCGACAGCGGCACGCGCTTCATCAGCGCCTTTCCGCCGACGATCCCGAGCCCGGCGACCGCCCACAGTGCGAGCACCGCACCGAGGCCCACGGAGAGCGGGTCGTCGTACCGCGCGGCCAGGTTCGCGGTCATGATCTGCGTCAGGTCACCGAACTCCGCGACCAGGATCAGCATGAATCCGGCGCCGGAGACCTTCCAGAAGCTCTGATCCTTGGGCTCGCGGACCTCTTCCTCCTCGTCGCCGCCCTTCAGGAGCAGCATCGCCGCCCCGCCGAGGAAGAGGACGCCGGTGAGCGCGTGGAGGAGCTGCTGCGGCAGGAGCGTAAGGACACTGCCCGCCGCCACCGCGAGCACGACATGGACGACGAAGGCGGCCGCGACCCCGACGAAGACGTACGAGGCGCGGTAGCGCGTCCCGAGGACGAGCCCGGCCAGCGCTGTCTTGTCCGGGAGTTCGGCAAGGAAGACGACGCCGAAGACGAGCGCCGTCACGCTGATGCTGATCAAGGTTCCTCAATCGGTCGGGGCTGCCCCACCGAGAGCAATCTGTACATCACGTACGACACCTCGGCACGGCAGCACACACGGACGTACACGGTCATGTACGTCGGGTACTGCTTGCCGAAGGTCTCGCTGGCCGACCGCGTCGATGACGGGGTCTGCCTCCGGGCGCCGGCTCAGACGAGCTGAGCAGTATGTCGACGGTCCGGCGAAGAGCTACTCCCCTTCTGCGCCATCCATCGTACGGGACGTCCGCACCTCCCGGACCAGGGCCTTTCGACCCTCCGGAAAAGTGACGCGGGCCACACTGTGCGCGCTCGCGGACACCCCTCGGACGCCCGTTCGGCAACTCCCGTACAGGTGACCGGACATGACACGGCGCCAGAACTCTTGAACTGACCACCTGTTTGACGCGACCCTGTCACCTGACGCACATCCACAGGAAACCCCGCCGCGTCACCATGGCCGCCCCAACGGCCAACATCCCCCCACATCAAGGGAGTTCGTATGTCCGCTGTCTACGCGCGTCGACGCCTCGTCACTCTCACCGCCCTGACCGCCCTCGCCTCCGGGGCGGCCCTGCTCACCGGCGCCCCCGCCCAGGCCGCTCCCCCGGCACCGGTCTCCGCCGCCACCGCGCGCACCTATCTGGGCCAGCTCACGGAGAAGGCCGAGGGCTCGTCCGACGGCTACAGCCGCGAGAAGTTCCCGCACTGGAGCACCCAGTCCGGCGCCTGCAACACCCGCGAGGTCGTCCTCAAGCGCGACGGCACGAACGTCGAGCAGGACTCCAGCTGCGCGGCCACGTCGGGCACCTGGAAGTCCCCCTACGACGGCGGCACCTGGACCGCGTCGGGCGACGTCGACATCGACCACGTCGTCCCGCTCTCCGAGGCCTGGAAGTCCGGTGCGAGCAGCTGGACCAACACCCAGAGGGAAGGTTTCGCCAACGACCTCACCCGTCCGCAGCTGATCGCCGTCACCGACAACGTCAACCAGGCCAAGGGCGACAAGGACCCGGCCGAATGGCTGCCGCCCACCGCGTCGTACCACTGCTACTACGCCCGGATGTGGGTGGACGTGAAGCACCACTACAAGCTCACGGTGAACGCGGAGGAGAAGACCAAGCTGTCCTCGATCCTCAACGGCTGCTGAGGTCGCCTGCCGCGAGCGGCTGGGTCACCCGCCCGCGCGCAGCCGTGTCACCGGGCCGCGAGCAGCCGTGTCACCGGCCTGTAACCAGCGGGAATCCCCGGAACCTCGCCACGGACCTCCGTCGTTCCGTACCGTACGGGGCGACGGAGGAGAGTGATCATCGTGGCACGGCTGCGCCTGGGTCCGCTGCTGAGGTATGTCGACGGTTCGACGGCGACGGTCTGGGTCGAGACCGACCGGCCCTGCACCGCCGAAGTGCGGTGCGCGGACGGCGCCAAGGGCACGGCCGACACGTTCCAGGTCGCGGGCCACCACTACGCGCTCATTCCGGTCACGGGCCTGAATCCGGGCACGGAGACCGCGTACGAGGTGCGGCTCGGCGACGGCGGCGTCCCCGTGTGGCCGCTGCCGGACTCGCCCTTCCCGCCTAGCACCATCCGCACGCCGGGCGGGGGCGACGACGAGGCACTCCGTGTCACCTTCGGCTCCTGCCGCTGGGCGGCACCGCCGAGCGGGGAGCACGACCCCGTCGGGCCGGACGCCCTGGACACCCTCGCCGCCCGGATAGCCGGCGGCACGGCCGCCGACCGCCCGGACGTCCTGCTGCTCCTGGGCGACCAGGTGTACGCGGACAACACGTCGGAGGCGACGCGGCGCTGGCTCGCCGCACGACGGGACCTGAGCGAGCCGCCGGGCGACCAGGTCGCGGACTACGAGGAGTACACCCACCTCTATTACGAGTCGTGGCTCGACCCCGAGGTCCGGTGGCTGCTCTCCACCGTGCCGAGTTGCATGATCTTCGATGATCACGACGTAATCGACGATTGGAACACCAGCGCCGCCTGGCTCGCCGAGATGCGCGCGACGCCCTGGTGGCGCGAGCGCGTGCTGAGCGGCCTGATGTCGTACTGGGTCTACCAGCACATCGGCAATCTGCCGCCCGCCGAGCTTGAGCGGGACGAGCTGTATGCCTCGCTGTGCGCGACGCCCGACGGTACGGACGAGCTGCGCGCCTTCGCCGCCGCCTCCGACGCCGACCCCGCGGCGACCCGCTGGAGCTACCGCCGGGACTTCGGCCGCGTACGCCTGCTCATGGTCGATACGCGGGCCGCGCGCGTCCTGGACGAGCAGAACCGCGCCATGATCGACCCGGACGAGGCGCGCTGGCTGCGTGAGCAGGCCCTGGAGGGTTCGGGCGGACCGGACGGCGCGGGCGGCTACGACCATCTTCTGATCGGCACGTCTCTGCCCTGGCTCCTTCCCCACCTCATCCATGACGCCGAGGGCTGGAACGCCGCGCTGTGCCGTGGTGAACGCGGCGCGCGCTGGGCCCGCTTCGGCGAGAACCTGCGCAGGCGCTCGGATCTGGAGCACTGGGCGGCGTTCCCCTCGTCCTTCGACGCGCTGACCTCACTGATCGCGGAGGCGGGCACGGGGACGGGTGCCCCGGCGACGGTGTGCGTGCTCTCCGGCGACGTCCACCACGCGTACATCGCCGAGCCGAGCTGGCCGGACGGCGGCGGCCCCGACGCCCGCGTCCTGCAGCTGACGTGCTCCCCCGTCCACAACTCCATTCCCGCGTCGATAAAGCTGGGCTTCCACTTCGGCTGGAGCAAGGCGGGCCGGGCACTGGGTCGCCGCTTCGTACGCCACGGACGGATTACGCGGGCCGCCATCAACTGGCGCAAGACGGGCGGGCCCTGGTTCGGCAACCAGCTCATGACACTGACCCTGCGGGGCCGTTCGGCCGAGGTGCGGCTCGATCAGGCGCAGACGGTGAAGGGCGCCGGGGTGCGCCTCGCGACTACGCAGGAGTCACGGCTTTCGTGAGGTTGTAGTCCCTTGGTGAGCCTGCAGTCCCTTCGTGAGCCTGTAGTCCCCTTCGCCTCCCTTTAGTTGTCGTTGCCCCGCTTAGTTGCCATTGCCCCGCATCGGCGACCGGTGCGGGGCGGCAGTGGCGTGACACAGGCCACACCCGTCCGGCGAACCTCCGTTCCGGGGTTCGCCTGCGGGGCTTCCGGCGGCATGATGAGCCGGACCGTCCGCTTCCATCACCCCCACCCCTCATAGCCCCCACTCCCCTACAGCTCCACTCCCCCCACCGCCCCCTCGATGCCCGGGAGCCACGCCTTTGTCCGCACCATCCGCAGCGGCCGCACCGGGACGTGACATCGCTGTCGCCGTCGTCGGCGCGGGACCCCGCGGCACGAGTGTCCTGGAACGCCTCTGCGCCTCGGCGACCGAACTCCTGCCGCCGGGGGCACGGCTGACGGTCCACGTCGTCGATCCATCCCCTCCGGGGCCTGGACGCGTCTGGCGGACCGCACAGCCGGGCGAGCTGCTCATGAACACGGTCGCCTCACAGGTGACCCTCTTCACCGACGAGAGCGTCGACTGCGCGGGGCCGATCCGGCCGGGGCCGAGCCTGTACGCATGGGCCGCCGCCGGGCACGCACCGGGGCTCGGCCCCGACGACTACCCCACGCGCGCCTGTTACGGCCGCTATCTGGAGTGGGTCTTCGCCCGGACACTGCGCGGCGCCCCCGCGACGGTCCGGGTCGAGGTGCACGGGGCGCGCGCCGTACGCCTCGACTCCGAAGGGCCCGGGGGGTCTGAGGGACCCGGGGGCTCCGAGCGCTCCGGGGACGGCCCGGACGACCGCGCCCAGACCCTCGTACTCGACGACGGCCGCGAACTGTCCGGGCTCAGCGCCGTCGTCCTCGCGCAGGGCCATCTGCCCGCGGTGAGCGACGAGGGGCAGCGGCGCTTCGCCGCGCACGCCGCGCGGCACGGGCTGCGCCACATACCGCCGGCCAACCCCGCCGACGTCGACCTGTCGGCCGTCGCTCCCGGCGAGCGCGTCCTGCTGCGCGGGCTCGGCCTGAACTTCTTCGACCACATGGCGCTCCTGACGCAGGGCCGCGGCGGACGTTTCACCCCGGCACCGGGGGGCGGCCTGCGCTATCAGCCGTCGGGACACGAGCCGAAGCTGTACGCGGGGTCGCGGCGCGGCATCCCGTACCAGGCGCGCGGCGACAACGCGAAGGGCCCGTACGGACGGCACCTGCCGCTGGTCCTCACCTCCGACGTCATAGCCCGCTTCCGCAAGCGCGCGGACAGCGGTGACGCCCCGGACTTCCTCGACGAGATATGGCCGCTGGTCGCCAAGGAGGTGGAGACGGTCTACTACACGGCTCTCGTCCGTCCCGCCGGGCGGGCCGCGCACTTCCAGGACGCCTTCCTCGCGGCACCGCACCGCAGCTCCCAAGAGGGCCTGGTGCTCGACGAGTTCGGGATTCCCGAGGCAGCGCGTTGGTCCTGGGACCGGCTTGCACAGCCGTACTTCGGCCATACTTTCCGCTCCCCCGACGACTTCCGCGCCTGGCTGCTCGCGTATCTGCGCGAGGACACCGCGCAGGCCGCGCTCGGCAATGTCGCGAGCCCGCTGAAGTCCGCCCTCGACGTGCTGCGCGACCTGCGCAACGAACTGCGCCTGATCCTCGACCACGGCGGCCTGGCCGGCGTCTCCCGCCGCGAGCACCTGGACCGCTGGTACACGCCGCTCAACGCCTTCCTCTCGATCGGTCCGCCCCGGCGCCGCATCGAGGAGATGACGGCCCTCATCGAGGCGGGCGTCGTCGAGGTGCTGGGACCGCGGCTCGACGTGCGGACGACCGCGGACGGGACGTTCCTCGCGCACTCCCCCGACGTACCGGGGTCGGATGTGTCCGTCACCACAGTCATCGAGGCCCGGCTCCCCGAGCCGGACGTGCGGCGCACCGCGGACGAGCTGCTCGGACGGCTCCTCGACACGGGGCAGTGCCGTGCCCATGTCGTCGACGGCTACGAAACCGGAGGTCTCGACGTCACACCCCGCCCTTATCACCTGATCGACCGTCAAGGTCGCTCCCACGCAAGGAGGTTCGCGTTCGGAGTGCCTACGGAGGGTGTGCACTGGGTGACGGCGGCGGGGGCCAGGCCGGGCGTCGATTCGGTGACCCTGTCGGACGCGGACGCGGTGGCACGGGCCGTTTTGCGGGCGGCGGCGGGAGCGACGGAGACCCCCTCCGCGAGCGGACTGGTCCCGTCCGCGGCCGAAGTGGAATCCCCCGAATGGCCAGATGTTGAACTTGCAAGCATTGATTAGGTTCCCCTAACCTTGGGCCTCCGCTCGGTTACCGTCCCCAAAAACCGAAGGAGTCCCCCACCATGACTGGACGTCTCAACAGCGCCCAGCCCTACGCCCTCGGGCTGTTCCGCATCGTCATCGGCCTGCTCTTCGCCTGCCACGGCGCCGCCTCGCTCTTCGGCGTGCTCGGCGGCGCGGCGGGCGGCGGCACGGTCGACGCCGGCACCTGGCCCGGCTGGTACGCGGCCGTCATCCAGCTGGTCGGCGGCAGCCTGGTCGCCCTCGGCCTCGGCACCCGCGCCGCGGCGTTCATCTCCTCGGGCTCGATGGCGTACGCCTACTTCAAGGTGCACCAGCCGGAGGCCCTGTGGCCGATGCAGAACGGCGGAGAGGCCTCCGCGATCTTCTGCTGGACCATGCTCCTGCTCGTCTTCACCGGCTCGGGCGCGCTCGGCCTCGACCGCCTCTTCGCCTCGCGCGGCGAGAGCGACTCGAAGGCAGAGTCGGAGCGGACGCCGGTGGCCGCCTGACGCGCACCCGCCCACTGACGGCGCCCCCTCCCCCGTACGCACACGGAGGAGGGGGCGCCGTCACGTTCCGGGGGCCTCCTGCCGTCAGGTTCCGCGGCCTCCTCGGCCGACGGACGCGCACGACCTCTCAGCTGACGGGTGCGAACGGCACCGTGAAGCACGCCACCCGGTCCCCCGCGCCGCCCGGCTCGTGGTGCAGCACGACGGATCCGGCGGCGCCTCCGCGGAACTCCCAGCCGTGGCGGGCCTCCGCCCCGCCCGAGCCGTCCGGCCCCGGCGTGAAGTCCAGCCAGACCTCGTTCTCCGGATTGACGTAGTCCGGATCCTTCGAGGGCTGGTGCGGGTCCTCGCGGTGCTGATAGTGCCCTCCGGCCGCTTCGGGGTCGGCGCCGCACGGCTTCTGGTGCACGTGTGCGCCGTACGCGTGGCCCGGTTTCAGCCCCTTCACCCGGAGCCTGACCTCCATGCCACCCGGTCCGCCGCGCTGCTCGACCTGGATCGAGGACCCCGCGGGCACGAGCTTCTTGTCGTACGTGATCGCCGACGAGGAGATCAAGGCCGTGGGCGGCGCGAACCGCGCCCCGACCCGCAGCCAGTAACCCGGCGTCGCATCGCCGGCCACGCCACCACCCGCACCCGCACCCGCACCCGCCGCAAGCACCGCCGTCGCCACGGCCCCGGCAAGCATTCCTGCAACCATCGTCCCGCTCCTTCCGTTCTGCCCGTGGACTCTGTTGCTACGGGACATCGGCGCGGGACGCCCTGCCGGGAGCGGCAGCCGGGTGAACGTGATGTAGCGAACATATGAGCCCCCCATGAATCTCCGACGGAGAGCTCGGCGTACGCTGTACAGCTGTCACCAAGCCGCCCCTGCCGCTCCCCGCGACGTCGCGGCAGGCATGTCGTCGACCGGGGAGTTACGGGGAAATTCGGTGCTTGAGAGTCTCGGCGCGCTGACCAGCAGCCCATGGATCTACGTGGCGGTGGCGCTCTCCGTGCTCCTCGACATCGTCGTGCCCGTGCTGCCCAGCGGCGTCCTCGTCATCACCGCGGCCACCGCTGCCGCCGCGGCCGGCACGGCGGGCACGGGGGCGGGGGCCGTCCCGCACGAGGTGCCCGACATCCTGATGCTGCTGCTCTGCGCGGCCACCGCCTCGGTCCTCGGCGACCTGGCCGTCTACCGCCTCGCCTGGCGCGGCGGCGAGCGCCTGGACCGCGCCATCGCCCGCTCCCGGCGCCTCACGACCGCGCAGGAACGACTCGGCACGGCACTGTCACGGGGCGGCGGCATCCTCGTCGTCATCGCACGCTTCGCTCCCGCGGGCCGCTCGATCGTCTCGCTGGCGGCGGGCGCGGCGCATCGCAAGGTGCGCGAGTTCCTGCCCTGGTCGGCGCTCGCGGGCGTGGCCTGGGCGGGATACAGCGTCGCGCTCGGCTACTTCGGCGGGCAGTGGCTCGGCGCGTCATGGCTGGCCACGGGGGTCTCCCTGCTCGCGCTCTTCGCGGCGGGCGCGGGGGCGGCGTTCCTGGTGCGCCGGCCTCGGGCGGCGACGGCCTAGTTCCGCCGGAGGTTCCCCGGGCCGCTCGGGCCGTCCGGGCCACCCGAGCCACCCGAGCCGCGCGGGCCGTCGAGGGCCGCGCGGGCCGTCGAGGGGCCCCGGGATTTCTAGGCTGCCGGAGCTTCCCCGGCCGTCTCGCCGGCCGCCTCACCGGCGGGCCGCGACCTGGCCCCTCGCACCTCGATCCCGGCGAGCAGCTCGGCGGTGGCTTCGGCCACCGCTTCCACGGCCCTGTCGAAGACCTCGCGGTTGTGCGCGGCCGGGGCGCGGAATCCCGAGACCTTGCGCACGTACTGGAGCGCGGCGGCCCGGATCTCCTCCTCGGTGGCGTCGTCGGGGATGGCTGGCGGACGGAGCGTCTTGATGCTGCGGCACATGCCTACAGCTTGCCGCGATCGAGGCGCGAGCGGGAAGTCGTCGCGCTCGCTGGCGCCCCCGCGAGCCCCTGCTTGTCCCCGGCAGCCCCTCACTACCCCTCAGGCGCCCCGAAGTTCGCCCCACATCATGCGTGGCGGCCCTCGCACTCGAAAATCGAACAGGAGTACCATTAGCGGGTGCCTGAAACCCCTGCTTACGACTTCCCTGACGACCTCCTCGCGGGTCAGGAGGAACTGCACCAGGTCCGGGCCGAACTGATGGCCCTGCTGAAGCGGCTCCCCTGGTCGGTCACGCCCCTGGAGGGCTTCAGCGACGACCACGGCTGGCGCAAGGTGGAGCGCCCGGCCTCACCCGGCTGGACTCCGGACGAGCAAGCGGAGGTGGAGAAACTCCGCGCGCGGGAGCGGGAGTTGGCCGTGTTCGTCACCTGTCACCGCTTCTGGGATCAGGTGGCCGGCCCGGAGGCCGTGGCCGCCCGCGCACGGCTCAAACACACGCACGAGAAAGCCATTGACACCGAGTGACAGCGGGCGTTGACTCCAGCTACGCCGAGGAGGTGTGGCCATGAATATATGGCTGGTCGTCCTGCTCCTTGTACTGGTCGGCCTTGGTTTCAGCCAGCCACTTCTGTGGGTGGCAGCGGCGGTGCTCGTCTACTTCATGATCCAGCAGTACGACCGCGCGGGCTCCAAAAAGAGCAGCGGCAGCGGGAGCGGGAGCGGCGCGGGGGGAAACGCGGGGGCCGGAGGCGGCGGAGGTGGCGGAGGTGGCGGCTTCCCCAAGACCTACCGCGACTACCGCATCCGCAAGGAACGCCAGGAACGCTGGGACCGCAGGTACCGCCGGACGCATCCCGGTTCCGGCAACTGAACCGAGATCCCGCACCCCGTTCGGTCAGCCGGTCGGCGCGCCCGCGGGAAGGCCCCCGAGCATCGAGACCGCCCCCTGCGCCGCTTCGTCGACCACGGCCGTGGGAGCCGTGGGGTTGTCCGCCTTGAGCTCGCCGGTCTTCTCGTCGAGGTCGAGCCCGCCGAGAGTCTCCTGCAGGTCCTGAGCCGTCGCCGTGACGGAGTCGGGCAGCTGCGTCTCACCACCGGCGGACGGCTGCGGGGCGGCGAAGGCGGGTGATACGGCCCCCAGAGCGAGGCCGATTCCGACGACACCGGCAGCGGCCTTGGCGATCTTCACGAGATGGATCCCTTCCGGCAGGGCCCGGCAGCGGCACGCCGTTCGTACGCCCGGAGCGTCCACAGGTCGGACACTCATGACCCTGTCCGGATTCCACAACTCCCGCGTGATCCCCGAGGTTCTGGCCGACCACCCGATCGATTTCAGATGCCCCCGGACGCCGCGCGGCCCGGCAGGAGTCCGCTCCTGCCGGGTCGCCCGGTCCCTTCCCGCCTCCGGGAGCGTCAGCCGCCCTGCACGGGCCGCCGGTTGGCCGCGGCCCTGAGGCCGGCGACCGTGAGCGCCACGACCAGCAGCGCGGCCAGCGTGGCCGCCGCGGCCGACAGGGCGGGGATCGGTGCCGACACCCCGTCGGGCCGCAGCACATAGGCGAGTGTCCTGGAGTCGACCCGATCGCCCACCAGATGGCTGACGGTCAGCACACCGGCCACCAAGGTGCCCGCCACGGCCACGACCGGCGACCCGCTGAAGCACAGGGCCAGGCCCGCCAGAGCGCAGACACCGGCGACGCAGAGCGCGGCGGTCAGGCCGAAGGTGGACGCGTCGGACCAGTTCAGCGGGAAATGGGCCGCCGCACAGAGCAGAAGCAGTACGCCTGCCACGCGACGCAGCCACACCAGGGCCGTCCCGCTCTGCGCCTGTGCCTGCGTGGCCGCGGCATCCCGGGCGGACGACGGGGCGACGGCCGCAGCGGGAGGTGCGGTCGGCGCGGCGGGGGCCCGGGCCTCCGCCTGAGCCTGGTTCTGAGCCCGGGTCAGGGCATCAACGCTGTCGGCGTCCTTGCGGTCGCTCAGCCTGCCGATCAGCTGCATCAGGTCCTCGACGGACCTGGTCGTACCCGCGGCGTGCACCGCCTCGGCGCCGCTGTGCGGATCGTGCGGCGGCCGGGACAGCAGGTGAACCAGCCGGCTCACTTCGGGGATGGGCCGTTCCTCGGCGGCGTGCCGAATGGCCTCGTCCATGTGCTCGGCGGGGTGCTCCGGCGGTCCGAGCAGATCCACCAGCTTGGTGACGTCGTCGACGGAGCGGGCCACGCAGGCCAGCCGGAGCACCGAGGCGGCCGTCGGCATTCCCTCGGGCGACTGCTCCAGGAGGGTGACGAGGTCGACGACGTCGTCCAGCGGCCTGGACACCACGGCGACGCGGATGAGTTCCTCCACCGCGTCGTCGTCGACGTCCGGCGCCTTCTGTTCCGGTGGTCCGTCGTCGGCGACGTGCGGGGGCCACTCCGGAGGAGCGTCGCCGGAATCGCCGACGGGGACATCGGTGGCTTCCTGGTCGACAGGCTGCTGCCACGGCGCGGGCTGGTGGCGGGGCGGGGTGCCGAGTTGCGCGGTGCCCCAATGAACCGACGTCGTCACCAGAGGTTCGCCGTTCCCGGATATGTCCCCTGCGGCAGAGAATGACTCAGCGGCCATTTTCTTTCTCCATTTCAGCGGGACGTCCTCATCCCGCACGTGAGCGTGATTCCGTTCTATGCACGCTTCATTCACCCCGCCACTGGAGGAGCCGTCCGGCGGTACGCCCCCGGGGCGCTCCGGGGCATGAGAACTGGTGAGGAGAGTGCGGGCGGCCGGCGGGATCCGGAGGCGGCGCGTCCCGGCGCCGCCGGGGCGCCAGGACCACGGCCCGGCGCACGCGGAACGGCCCGCACGGGCGGAAGGGAGGGTTCCGCTGTTTCTCCTGGTACAGCCGTCCCGCAGTTGGGTAGCGCCGGTGTGGTGACAAACGGATACTGCAACTCGGCTTCGGCATAGCGTGGTTACTGAGAGAGGGGGCTCAAGGCCATGTCGACCAACTATGTGATCCTCGTCGTCGACGACCACAAGGACACCCTGTTCGCGCTGGAGAGCGCGCTGGCCCCTCTCGGCTACCCGCTGGTGAGTGCGACCAACGGCGACGACGCACTCAGAGTGGTCCTGCGGGGGAACGTCGGGCTCATCCTGCTCGACGTCCGCATGCCGGGCGTGAGCGGATTAGACGTCGTGCACTATGTGCGCCGTCTGGACCAGACGCGTTCGATCCCCATCGTCCTGCTGACCGGTTTCGACGTGAGCCGCGACGTCGCCGCCAAGGCCTTCCTGCTCGGCGTGGCCGACGTAGCCCTCAAGCCCATAGATCCACTGACCCTGCGCACCAAGGTCCGCTACCTCTTCGAAACCCACCGGCAGCTGAAACTGATGCAACTGGAAATCGAGGAACTCAGGGCCCTGGTGAAGGACGGATCCATCGAATCGACGAACAACAGCCACTCTGAGCCGCAGAGCACACCCGAGCCTCAGATCGAAACGTAAAAAGCCCCCCAGCCGAGCACGACTGGGGGGGCAATAGCAGGCTCGCACCTGCTACTTGTCCAGGGTGGGCGCGGACGGTTTCGAACCGCCGACATCTGCCTTGTAAGTTCATCCAGACGGGCGCTGGCGCTGCTCCCGCCGGCGCCCCTGGCTTCGCCGCTGACCGCTCGACGTTGCCGACATCCGCCACCGTTGATGTCAGCCGTGGATGTCAGGCACCTTCTGGTCCGTAGCTCTATGCAGGACGGCCGTGAGCCATAAAGGCGGGCAACCTACCGGCCCACGAGTACGTAGACAGATACTGGCCGGTGTGGCGGTTACGGTACTTCGCTGCTGTACCGCATGCAGCGGAGATCATCGCGGCCATTGCCGAAGCGTCCACGAGGACACTTACAACATGTGCCATGGGCGCCCAGATCATCAGTACGAAGATGATCACAATGACCCATTTCGCCTGAGGACGGTTTGACAGATGGCTTGGTGGCAGGGCCACACTCATTCTTGGACCTC
Source organism: Streptomyces sp. NPDC055189 (assembly GCF_053606765.1). Lineage (NCBI taxonomy): Bacteria > Bacillati > Actinomycetota > Actinomycetes > Kitasatosporales > Streptomycetaceae > Streptomyces > Streptomyces sp. NPDC055189. Next base: position 203,671 of record NZ_JBSGSG010000004.1, on the reverse strand, counting down.
CGGGTTCGTGGCTCATCACACAGCTCTTGCTTCGCGGTTGGCGCTGAGTGGTGAGCCTCTTCTCGTTCCCCCACATCTTGCCGGGACACCGGGCCACGTGAGCCGGGGCAAACTCCAATCGGCCACAAGTCCAGAGCCCCTCTCCGGTCCCCTTTTCTATTGCGTACGTAATACAAATTCAGCCAAGCACGTCATCGCAGGTCAGGCGGCATTTAGCCATGTGCGGACACACAAGAGCGGGTCATCCATGCAGGTCGAAACTCCTGGTGGGTTGGTCGTAGGTTAGACACAGCAAGTCGCAGAAACTCGCAGAAAGCTAGAAACCAATTGCTCTAAAGTTGGCTCAAATGGGTGTACAAAAAAGCCGCGCTGTAAGCCCGCACGGGTAAACGATCTTTGTACGGGCGTGATCGCGTCGCTTTGGCATGAGGGTGGAGGAGCGGACCGACAAACACCCCAGAGAGCCACCCCTGACCCACGCGGTCGGTGGAGCGGCTTTGGACTGGAGCTGCTTTGGGGCGAGTGATCATGGCCCCTTAAGCTTCCGGCGAGTCGGGCAGTCTGTGGACCTGCCCGTTAAAGCACGACGTTGGGGCCATGATCTTCGAGGCTCGCCCCAAAGTGGCTGTCTAAAGCCGTGGAGCCGACCGCCCCAGCCCAGGGGCCACAGCCCAGGTAGTGGGATGGCCCGCCGGGTACCGCCACCGCGATCCGGCCTTATCGGTAATACAAAGCTTTCTGTGGCCTGCTGTGCGGCAATCCCCTGTGCCCCTATGGCCCGGTGCTGGGTTTTTGGCCCCTGGGGTGGGCGACGGACGGACGGCGGCGCGCGGCTGGTGGCGTAGACATGGAAGCGGCGGGGCGGCGGCCGGCCGGCGCCCTGCCCCCTTGTCGGGGGCCCTCGCTTCCTTGGATTGATCCCCTTCGGGGACGGCTCGGGTCTGCTGGTGGTCTTGATGGGGGTGTTCTTCGGCGTGCGCTTTTCGGCCCCACGGATGTTGTTTGGCTCTTTTCCCTCCCTAGGTCGGATCGCGGTGGCGGTGCCCGGCGGGCTATCCCGCGTTACCGGGGTCGCAGCCTCGGGGAAGGGGTGGTTGGCGCCCGTGGTTGATTAGGCCGGCCGCGTGAGCGGGCGGGCCTTGATTAAGTAGGGAAACTCTGTCCGCGTGGCCCCTCTCAGGGCCTGCCCTGGGAGCTCCACACCTAGATGACCTGCGACTTTCCCCGTGTCCCAAAGCGGCATATGCGTACTCTGAAAGACACCTTGTCTCATGTGAGACACAGCGGGAACATTGGGCCATGGCTAGTCGGCGAAGTCGCAATCGCAGCAAGGTAGTTCAGCGGCGCCCCGCCGTGGACGCTCAGCCTTCCACCAACACCTCGTCAGGCACCCCCGAAGATGCCCGTGCGCGGGCCGTACGGCAGCTTGTGACTCCAGGGGAGCAACGCCAGCACCTAGTTCATGAGTTGGAGCGGCTAGACGTCGCCCTACGCCCCTTGGTGACCGATGCCGTCGCCGCGGGGGTCCCGTACCGACGTATCGCTGAACTCACCAGCATTTCCCGCGCGACAGTTGCCCGATGGGGCAAGGAGCAGCCGAACAGCACGTGACAAGACGCAACAGGCCGCGCCCGATTGGAGCGGACGCGGCCTGACCGATTCGAAGGAGTCGAAGCCATGTCGAATCGATCCATCTCAATCCTGGCAGAAGAACAGGCACCTGCGAACGAACGTCTGCGAGGCGCCATGGTCGCAGCCAACGTCACCGTAGAAGGGCTGGCAAACCGTTTGGGAGTGGACCCGAAGAGTGTAGAGCGGTGGGTGATCAGCACTCGCATCCCGCACGCGCGGAACGCGCACGCAGTGGCCAAGGTGCTACGCGTCGATCCGTACTACTTGTGGCCCATGCTTGAAGAGCGGCATCGTTCGAGTGTGAGCCCTCGTGACGAGCTGATGGCCTGTTACCCGAGCCGTGGAGCGGTCCCACACATCCTTTGGCGCCAGGGCCTGGCTGCGGCGACCAGCGTGATCGACCTTGCCATCTCCAACGTGCTCTTCCTGACCGACGCTGTCTTCGATCTGCACGCGATCCTCGCCTCGAAGTCCGAGGCCGGCGTGCGGGTGCGCATAGCAACCCCTCCTGCCGATGCCGATCGAATCGCAACTCTGATGGATGTCTTCCCCTCATTGGGGGACCTTCCTGGAGTCAGGCTGGTGACCCACCGCGGGCTTCGGGCCGATCTCTATCGAACTGATGATGAACTGCTGGTCACCACGCCCGTCGATGGCCTGACGCCTGCCCTGTCTCCGGTTCTCCACCTGCGGAGGGTCGGCCCTGCACCGCTGACCGCTGGCTACCTGACCGCCCTGGACCACATTTTCGACACGGCCCAACCCCTGACGACCCACAGCCCCGGTGGCTGACCAACACCCGTGCACATCGGGCTCAGCCAGCGACCGCCCCGGCCCAGTTACTCAAGAGGCTTATCGGCCGTGAATGACTATGGCCCTTGATGTCAGACCGGGATGTCAAAGACCCCCAGCCATGATCGGCTGGGGGTCTTTGTACTGGTGGGCGCGGACGGTTTCGAACCGCCGACATCTGCCTTGTAAGGGCAGCGCTCTACCACTGAGCTACGCGCCCCGGATATTTCGACAGCCTACCTTGCCGGTGGCCCCGCCCCGCAAACCCGTATGAGGGGTGCCCCGGAGCCCCGAGGGGAGCCCGGGGGCGCGGTCCATGACCCGGGTCACGGACATGGACCCGGGTCATGGACGGGGATCGGCCGGCCCCGCGTGTCCGCCCGCAGCGAAGACGGCAAAGTCACGGTGCCCGGCGCGAACTAACCGGCCCGTGTGTTCGTCATTAACCGGTGGGAGAATGTGACACCGGGCAAGGCGGATGACAGCACGGGAGAGGGATAGTGACGGCGACACCTTCGCAGCCGTACACACCGGATACGTCGGGCAAGTCAGTGGTGCTGGTACCGGATGAGCCGGATGAGGATGTACGTAGCTGCGGGAGCGTGCGGCCGCGCCCCCGCCAGGGCCGACAACCGGACCACCGCCAGGTCCATCAGGATCGCCAGGGCCCGCGGCGCCGCCGATCCCCCCTCCGTGACGCTGTCACGCTCGCCCTCCTGCCCCTCCCCCTCCTCGCCCTCGCCCTCCCCGCCGCCTTCGCGGGCGGCGGCACCCGGCGGTGGTTCGGCGGGCGCGGGGAGAGCATGCGGGCCGACGCCCAGGCCGCCAAGGACGCGGCGGCCGCTGCCTTCTACGAACTGGACACCGCCCAACGGGACCTGCGGATCTCCATCGAGACGATCGTCGCCGTCGACTCCACGCCCGCCGCACAGCGGGCGGTCTCCGACTTCGAGGCCATCGGGCGGCGGATCGACGAGGTCAGCCATCAGTACATCAGCGCGGTGGACGCCCACGACCTCGACCGTGACGACCTGGAAGCCTCCGTCGCCGCCCGCGCCCGCACCGAGCTGACGCAGGCCAAGGGCGAGCTGGACAAGGCCAGGGGCGACCTGGAGCGGTTCCAGCAGGGCCTTGGCCCGCTGCTCGACAAGGCCGAGACGCAGCTCGCCCGGCTCGCCCCCGCCGTCGAGCGCGCCCGGCAGACCCTCCTGGCCGCCACCAACGCCCTCGATGCCGTACGGGGTGCCGGGCTCAAGGCCGATGACCTCGCCGCACGCCTGGCCGCCCTCGGCCCGGAGCTGACCAAGCTCAATCAGGGCGCCGGCCGGCACGGCGTGCCGGAGACGCTGCAGCGCGCCGACCGCGTCCTGCGGGACGCCGAGGCAGTGCGCGCGGAGGCCGAGCGGCTGCCCGAGCGGGCCGCCGAGACAGACCGCCGCCTGGTCTCGCTGCGCACGCGCGCGCAGGCCCTCACCACCCGCAGCGGCCAGGTCGAACCGATCCTCAGCGAGCTGCGGCGGCGGTTCACCGTCGCCTGCTGGCAGGACCTGCAGCGCGTGCCGGACCAGGCCGCGGAGAACGTACGGCAGGCCGAGGTCAAGCTCAAGGAGGCCCGGCAGGCGCGCGAGGAGCAGCGCTGGCCGGACGCCACATCGCTGCTCTCGACGGTCCGCGCCCTGCTGAACTCGACGGACGAGGCGGTCTCGGCCGCGGGCGACCGGCTGCAGCGGCTCAACGCGGTGTCGAAGGATCCCCAGCAGGAGATCGAGCGCACCCGCTTCGCGATCCGCGACGCCCAGCGCCTGGCCATGGCGGGGCGCCAGACCCCGGAGCAGCGGCACGCCCGCCCGCTCGACGAGTCCGTCGCCCGCCTGGACCGCGCGGTGGCCTCCCTGGAGGGCCGCCACCCGGACTACTGGCACTTCCTGACCGAGACCGAAGCCGTGCGGCAGACGGTGTCGCGGGTGGTCTCCCAGATCCGGGAGGAGCGGGGGCAAGGGGCCTAGGGCCGACTGGGCCGACTGGGCCGAACCCCCGCTGCCTGGCGGTCCGCGGCCCACGGGCGGATGCTTGAGGTACGCACGCCGACGCCGCCGTACGCGGATGAGGGCGATCGGCGTTCGCCGCTGCGGCACCGTAGGACAGACCGCAGCACCGTACAGAAGCGGCCTCCGCGCGCACCCAAGGGAGGCGGACATGGCCACGCATGTACTTCACTCAGGGGCGAAGCTGCCCGGTCGACGCGTCAAGCTGAACGAACACCTGCCCGTCGACCACCGCCTCAGCACGATCTACCGCGTCGGCGCGGGCCTCATGGGGCTCGTCCTGCTGGCGTTCGGCATCCTCGGCCTGATCGACAAGATCGGCTTCTTCGACACCGGGGGCGACACCGTCGCCGGTCTGAACACCAACGGCGCGCTCAGCGTCCTGTCGATCTGCGTCGGGCTTCTCCTGTTCGTTGGCATGGTGATCGGCGGCAACTTCGCCTCGACGCTGAACATGGTCCTGGGCTGCGCCTTCGTCCTCAGCGGCTTCGTCAACCTCGCCATCCTCGACACCGGCCTCAACTTCCTGGCCTTCCGCATGCCGAACGTCCTGTTCAGCTTCGTGGTGGGCATCCTGCTGATGATCTTCGGGATGTACGGACGGGTCGGCTCGGCCCTGCCGCACGACAACCCGTACTGGAAGGCACGCCACCCCGAGCAGACACAGCACGCCGAGAGCGGGCGGGCGCGGCACGTCGAGAGCGGACGGACGCGGCACGCCAAGAGCGTCGAGAGCGCGCCGGCCAGCGGGGCGCACAAGGCCGTGTCGGCGCACCGCCCTGACCAGGCAGACCACCCTGAGCAGGCACGCTGAAGGCGCTGTGCGAGCCTAGGTGGCATGTCGGACCTCACCACTGCCTTCAGTAAAGACCTGCGGACCCGGCGCCTGGTCGCCATCGTGCGCGGTACCGACGCGGAGGCCTCCTTCCGGACGGTCATGACGCTCGTCGAATGCGGCGTGCCGCTCGTCGAGGTCTCCCTCAGCGGCGCCGACACCCCGGGCGTCCTGCGCCGGGCACGCGCCGAGCTGGGCGAGGGGGCCTGGCTGGGCGCGGGCACGGTCCTCACCGCGGACGACGCGCGGCTGGCCGCGGACGCGGGGGCGAACCTCATCGTGACGCCGGGTCTCGGCGCCGGGGTGGACGAGGCCGTACGGCGGGAACTGCCCGTCGCCGCCGGGGTGCTGACTCCGACCGACGTGATCGCGGCGAGCACGTCGGGCGCGACCGCGCTGAAGATCTTCCCCGCGTCGGCGATGGGCGGGCCCGCGTACCTCAAGGCGCTGCGGGCCCCCTTCCCCGACCTGCCCTTCGTACCGGTGGGCGGCGTGGACGCGGCCGCCGCCGAGGAGTATCTGAAGCTCGGCGCGGTCGCCGTGGGCGTCGGCTCCCCGCTCATCGGGGACGCGGCGGACGGCGGGGACCTGGACGCGCTGCGCAAGCGCGCGGCGGAGTTCGTGGCGGTCACGGGTGGCGGCCGATGAGCGCCGTGCCGCCCGTCGCGGCTGCCACCGACGTCCTGACCCTGGGCGAGACCATGGTCGCCCTGCGCGGCAGCGGGCCGCTCAAGCTGGGCGGATCGATGGACGTGTCCATCGCGGGCGCCGAGTCGAACGTGGCCATCGGCCTCGCCCGGCTCGGCCACGCGACGCGTTGGGCGGGTGCCGTGGGCGACGACGAGGCGGGCGAGCTCGTGCTGCGCACGCTGCGTGCCGAGGGTGTCGACGTCGCCGGTGCGTCCCGCGACGCGGAGGCTCCCACGGGGCTGATCCTCTTCGAACCGCGGCTGCCCGAAGTGACCCGCGTGCACTACTACCGCGCGGGCTCCGCCGGTTCACGCCTCACGGCATCCGCGGTCGAGCACGCCTTCACCGCTCCCGGCGTGCCGCGCGTCCTGCACCTCACCGGCATCACCCCGGCCCTGGGCCCGTCCGCCCCTGACGCCTGCCGCCGGGCCCTCGAACTGGCGAAGGAGCACGGCACGACGGTCTGCCTCGACGTCAACTTCCGCTCACGGCTGTGGAGCGAGAAGGAGGCCGCCCCGGTCATGCGTTCCTGGATGCCGTACGTCGATGTCCTCATCGCCTCGGACGACGAACTGCCGCTGTGCGTACCGGAGACGGCTGCTGCCGCTTCCGGTGAGACCTCCGCCCTGGCCGGGGGGCTCCTGACGCTCGGCGTGCGCGAAGTCGTGGTCAAGCTCGGCGCCGACGGGGCCACGGCGTACACCGCCGGGGGCGAACTGCACGCCCCCGCGCGCCCGGTACGGGCGGTGGACGCCGTGGGCGCGGGGGACGCGTTCGTCGCCGGGTATCTGTCGGCGCTGCTCGACGGGGCCGACGTGGCGGGGCGCCTCGACCGCGCCGTGACGACCGGCGCCTTCGCGGTGGCGTCGCACGGGGACTGGGAAGGGGCGCCTACGCGGGCCGAGTTGGGACTGCTGGGGGCGGGGCCCGGAACCGTGGTGCGGTAGCGCTGGGCTGGGCTGGGCGTGCGGGGATGAAACCGCGGGCCGGTGGGGGGTGACCGCGCCGTTTGCCGCGGGGTGGTGGGGGCCGGCCACGTAGTTCGCCGCGGGCCGGCGGAGCTGGTCACACAGTTCGCCGCAGGCTGACCGGCCTCATCACACAGTTCACCGCAGACCGGCCCGGTCGCTCCCACGCGGCGGAGCCGCATATGTCGGGGCCCCGCGCCCCCTACGGAGCGCGCACCAGACGTCGGCTATCCGCAGCAGCCCCCGCCGCAGCAGCCGCCTCCGCCACCACCGGGGGCGGGGGCAGGGGCGGACCCTGAGGCCGTACCGCCGACGGCCACCGTCGACAGCAGCTTCACCGTGTCCTCGTGCCCGGCAGGGCAGGCCGCGGGGTCGGCGGACTCGGCCATCGGGCGGCTCAGCTCGAAGGTGTCACCACAGGAACGGCAGCGGTACTCGTATCGGGGCATGGGCCAAGGCTAACCGCAGCGGACCGGCCAGAGGTCAGACGCCGGCCGAACCATGCTGGAGGAACCCCCGCAGGATCTCCTCCCCCGCCGCCACGCCCCGCTCCGGCAGCACCGTGAGCCCCGGCGCCGTCCAGCCCGTGTCGGCCAGCTCGCCGTGCCCGGGGCGCCACGATCGGTCGGCGGCGAGCAGCAGATCGGCGTCGAGGAGCGAGTCACCGGCGGCGAGTATCTCGTCCGCGTCGATACGTCGGGCCACCTCGCGCACCGCCGCGCTCTTGGTCAGCGGCTTCGGCACGGCGTAGATCTTGCGTCCCTGCAGCGAGACGGTCCAGCCGCGGCCCTCCGCCCACTCGGCGAGCTCCTTGACCCACCCCTCCGGCAGCAGTGAGCGCTCGACGACCAGATAAGCGAAGAGGTCCTCGGCCACCCGCTCCTTCAGGAGCCAGGACGGGTCGGCGGTGCGCACCATGTGCGCGCGGACCTCGTCCAGCGAGGCGCACTCGGCGGCGAGGCGCCGCCCGACGCCCGCCCGCCACTCGGGGTCGGAAACGCCGTCGACCAGCAGATGCCCGCCGTTGGCGCAGATCGCGAACTTCGGCGCGGGGCCCGGCAGATGGATGCGCCCGTACTGCTCGCGCGTGCGCGTGGTCGTCGGCACGAAGACCGTGGAACGGCCCACCGCGTCGAGCAGCCCCGCGGCGGTCTCGGTGACGTACGACAGCGGCTTGCTCTCGTACACCTCGACGCAGAGCAGGCGCGGCGCGTCGGCGTCGGGCATGGTCAGGCCGAGAGCCGCGGCGGAGTAGATGAGGGTGCGGTCGAGGTCGCTGGCGACGAGGACCGTACGGGAGGCGCTCACTTGGCGGCCACCGCCTTGCCGTCCGTGCCGGTGGCCCCGCGCGTGAACTTCGGGTGGATCAACCCGACGCAGGTGTAAGGGAGTTCGTCCACTTCCTCCACCGGTACGCCGCGCTGCTCCGCGAGGAGCCGTACGTGATCGAGGTCGGCGCCCGCCCCCGCGCGCGCCAGGATCTTCCAGGGGACGCGGCGCAGGAGGACGCGCGTCGTCTCGCCGACGCCCGGCTTGACCAGGTTCACGTCGTGGATGCCGTACTCCTCGCTGATCCGCTCGACGGCGGCCCAGCCCTCCCAGGTCGGGGCCCGGTCCGCGGAGAGCAGTTCCTTGACCCGGGTGTCGACGGCGTCGGCCACCTCGTCGAAGCGGGCCGTGATGGCGTCGAGGAAGTCGACGGATACGTCCGTGCCGGCGAGCTCGCGGTAGAACTTCGCGCCGTGGAAGTCGTCGGGTCCGACCAGGTCCGCGCGCAGGACGGTGCGCGATATCAGGCCGGAGACCGTCGAGTTGAGGCAGGCGGAGGGGATGAGGAAGTCCTCGCGGGTGCCGTAGGTGCGGACGCAGGAGCCGGGGTCGGCGAGCACGGCGATCTCCGGATCGAAGCCGGTGGGCCCGCCGTGCTCCTCGAACTCCCTTATCGCGTCCGCGAGTTCGCGCGTGATCGCACCCTTGCCCGTCCAGCCGTCGACGAAGACGACATCGGCCGTGTCGTGGTGGGCGGCGAGCCAGCGCAGCGCGTTGGCGTCGATGCCGCGGCCGCGCACGATCGACACGGCGTAGTGCGGCAGGTCCAGGCCGTGGCGGTGCTGCGCCCAGCGCCGCATCAGTACGCCGACGGGCGTGCCCGCGCGGGCCAGCGAGACGAGGACGGGGCGCGGCGACCGCTCGGCGAGCACGGCCTCCGTGACGGTGCCGACGGCCTGCGCGATGCGTGCGGCGGAGGTGCCGAGCGCGGCGCGGAAAAGCTCCTGGTACTGCGGACTCGGCTGGTACTCGACCGGCAGTGACTCGGCGTAGTGCGCGCCACCGCTCTGTATCGCCTCCTCGCGCTCCTCGGTGGGCGCCTCGAGGCGTACGTCCGAGAGGTCCTGCAGCAGCCAGCCGACGTCGTCGGCCGCGTACGAGGAGAAGTCGGGGCCGCGGAGGGGCTCGGGCAGCATGGAGGGCCTTTCGGGGATGTGCTCGGAGAGGTGCTCGGGGGCGCGCCCGGAGTCCGGAACGTACGAGGGCACGACGGCGAGCAGCACCTGCGGAGTGTGCGCGGCGAGCTGTGCGAGCAGTCCGCCGGGGGCGTGGAGTTCGGGGCGGTCGGCCACGGAGTCGACCACGAGGACGATCGCGTCGAAGCCGCCGCCCGCGACGTTGTACGCGTACCTGTCGCCGGGTCCGTCGGCGGGCGCGTCGTGGGCGGGGAAGACGAGGCGGCTGCGGATGGCGTAGCCGGGGTCGTCGACGGCGAGGACTGGCGAGCGGGTGGTGGTGGAGTACCGCACCTCCGGGGCGTCCGCGGGCAGCCGCTCCTCCAGGGCCTTGCCGAGGGCCAGCGGCGCGTACATCAGCTCCTCGAAGCCGAGTACGAGGATGCGGGCGCCGTCGCGCTCCGGGCGCTCGGCCGTGCCGGGGATGCGGGGCGTGCCGGGAGTGCGGGGCGTGTCGAGAGTGCGGGGCGTGTCGGGAGTGCCCGGAGCGATGGGAGTGCCCGGAGCGCCGGGAGTCCCGGAACCGCCGGAGCCCGTGAGCCCCGGCGGCAGCGCTTCCGCGATCCGGTCCGCCATCCCCGGCAGCGCCGCGTCGAGCGCCGCGCGGTGCCCGGGCGCGAAGCCGTGGCGCCCGCCGTCCGGCACTCCGGCGGGCCAACCGAGGTCGACCCGACCGACCCGGCCGGCTTGGCTGACCTGGCCGACCCGGCTGGCAAAGCCGCCCTCACCGCGCGGCGCGGGGAGCACCGGAGCCTCGTACTCCTCGACCAGGGCCTGCCCCTTCTCCAGGACCCCGTCCGGCAGGCTCACCGTGCCGGACGCCATCGTGATCAGGTCGACCCGTGCGCCGATCTCGCGGGCGAAATCGGCCAGGCGGCCCTGGTCCTGCGGGGAGCGCATGTCGACGAGCGCCACGATGACGTACCGCTCGCGCGGGTAGAGCTCGTGGAGCGCGCGGATCGTGTTGAGGACGGTGTTCCCGGTGGAGAACTCGTCGTCGACGAGGACCAGCGGGCCGTCCCTGGTGAGCAGCCGGGGGTCCTCGGGGAGCAGCAGATGCGAGGTCGCGTGCGAGTGGGACTCCTCGAAGCCGCCCGCCCTGCGCACCCCGTCGACCGGGCGGCGCGTGGAGTGGAGGTAGGGCGCGAGGCCGATGCCGTCCGCGACGCAGTGGCCCAGGCCGGTCGCCGTCTCCGCGTACCCGAGGACGACCGCGCGCCGGGCCTGCGCGTCACCCAGGAGTGCGCGCGCCCGGACGCCGAGGTCGTGCCCGGCCGCGTACACGACGGAGGGGAGCTGAGGCACGTGCTTGCCCAGGACGTTCGACACCAGGAGGTGCGCCCGCTTCGGGTTGCGGCGCAGGGCGAGGCCGAGCAGCTCGCTCAGCCCCGCGTCCCCGGCCAACTCCACACCGAGCCGCTCGGCGACCCACGTCCCTGACCACACCACGTCGTCGTTCACAGTCCTCGCACAGTCCTTAGGTTCCTTACGTTCTTCGCCGTCGGCCGGAGAGCCCGGCGGGGCGGTGGTCAGCCGGAGAGCCCGGCGGAGAGCAGCTCCACGAAGCCGATGTCCTCGCGCGCGACGCCGAACACCTCGGCGCGCTGGAGGGTCCGCTCGGCCCATGCGCGGTGCGGCTTCACCTCGTTCATCTTGTTCGTGTACGCCGAGCGCATGACCCCGCCGCCGTCCCGCTCCGGGCGCAGGATGTCCTCGGCGTCGCTGAACTCCTCGTGGGTGACGACCGAGAGGGCGTGCACGGGCAGGACGTGCGAGGGGTGGATGCAGGTCTTGCCGAGCAGGCCGTTGGCGCGGTCGAGCTCGATCTCGCGGAGCAGCCCGTCGATGTCGTGCTCGATGAGCGCCTGCCGCAGCTCCTCGGCCCGGCCCTCCAGGAAGGGGCTCCGGCGCAGCTGCGGCTTGAACATCCGCTCCTGGACGCGGAAGTACTCCCACACAGGGCCGGTCACGGTGAAGCCCGTGCCGTCGGCCCTGCCGAGGCGGTTGACCACGTCCGAGATGACCGAGGCCACGATGTGGACGTCGTAGGCGGTCATGTGCGGCGGCCTGCGCAGTCCGTACGCCGAGCAGAAGTCGGTGACGCCGAGTCGCAGCGCGAGCACCCGCTCGCGGTACTTGTCGACGGTGCGGGCGATCCCGGCGAGGGTCTCCGCGCGGCTCTCCAGGTGCAGCAGCTCGGGCGATTCGAGGACGGGCATGGCGAAGAGCCGCCGGCCGGTGGCGGCCTCCGCCGCGGCGAGCGACTCCAGGAAGGCGACGCCGCGCTCCTCGGTGAATTTGGGCAGTACGAAACCGGACAGCAGCCGGATCGCGGGGCCGAGGCGGTCCGCGAGGTCGGTTATCTGCTCGGGGGCCCGGACCCGGATGAACAGGAGCGGCGGCTCGACGCCGTCCCGCTCGGTGCCGCCCCGCTCCGCGCCGTCCCGCTCGGCGAGGTCGGTGAACTGTCTGACCAGGTTTTCCTCGGCGCCGATGACCTCGGCGTCGTCGATCGAGTCCTCCAGGCAGAGCACCATCGAGATCACGCCACGTCCGGCCTGTTTCAGGATGTCGTCGGCGAGGCGGGGGCGCGTGGCAGGGCTGTAGAGCGTGGCCCCGAGCGCGGCGGCCAGCAGACGCGGGGAGGAGTCCGCAGTGAACGAGCACGGCTCCCGATGGAAGAGACGCTGTCGCACCTCTGGGGCTATATGCCCGAAATGACGCATGATTTCCCCTGTACTCGTCGGCGCGACCCGACGTGATGTGGCCGGTAATAGTACGTAGGGACGGGTGTCAAGGGTTCCCCATGGGCATGAAATTCAGGTAACCCGGCCATGTAGGACACACAGGCCACACACCGTCACCCCCGCGTTGTCCCGCTCAAACCCGGGAAGGCAGGATGACCGCATGACGCACGCGATGTTGAAGGGGTCGAACGTCCCGCTCGAAGCCACGGCTGTCCGCGCGGTGCTGCGCTGGACCCCGGGGCAGGGAGTCCCGGAAGTCGACGCGTCGGCCCTGTTGCTCGGCGCCGACGGCCGCGTGCGGTCCGACGAGGACTTCGTCTTCTACAACCAGCCGCGCCACCCGTCGGGCAAGGTCTGGCGGCTCGGCAAGAAGCGCGTCGCCCAGGGCCTCTCCGAGGGCCTGACCGACACGATCCAGACCGATATGGCGGGCCTGGATCCCGCGGTGGACCGGGTTCTGCTCGTCGCATCCGCCGAGAACGTCGCCTTCAAGCACGTACAGGCGATGCGCATCCTGCTGTACGACGCCGGGGCGGGCGAGGCCGAACCGCTCGCGTACTTCGACATCGCCCCGCAGACGGGCGACGAGACCGCCCTCATCTGCGGCGAGCTCTACCGCCGTGGTGACGTCTGGAAGTTCCGCGCCCTCGGCGAGGGATATCTCAACGGCCTCGAAGGTCTCGCCGGCGACTTCGGCATCTCCGTGGACGAGTCGGAGGCGGTGACCGAGCCGACGACCGAGGCGTCCCTGCCGCAGCCCTATCCGCAGCACCGCCAGCCGCTGCCCGAACCGGCCACGCAGGCGCTGCCTCCGCAGGCTCCGGCGACGCACGCCCCGGCTCCCCAGCCTTTCCCCGCACCGGCCCCGCAGCCCGCGTACGGCTATCCTCCCGAGCCCCCGCGCCACCAGCCCGCCCCGCAGCCTTCCTACGGCTATCCACAGCACGCGCCCGCCCATGCGGCGCCGGTCCCGCAGCCCAGCTACGGCTATCCGCAGCCCGTGCCGCCGATGCCCGACCCGAACTTCCGGCTGCCGCCCCAGGGACCGCAGTTCCTGGCGCGCTGAGCCCGCGGTGCGGGCCCTGAGGCGGGGGCCTGCCGTGCGGGCGGCCCCCGGCGGGGCCGCTCAGGCGCCGCCCACCTTGGACTTGTAGCCGCGGCCCCACTGCAGCCCCCAGCCGTACAGCCGGTCGAGCTCGGCCTGGAAGCCGTAGACGAACTTCACCTCGCGGCGCACGACCAGCTCGTCCTTGACGTTCTCCAGCGTGAATATCGCGCAGGAACGGGCCTGCGGCTGGCGCTCGTCCAGGTCGATCTCGATCCGCGGCCCGTTGCTGGGGTAGAGCGTCACCTTGGCGTGCGTGCGGTCGAAGGCCGGCGTCTGGTCGTAGATGTAGGCGAAGAACAGCAGCCGCTTTATCGACTCGCGGTGGTCGAGGTTCACGTAGATCGTCTCGCCGGACGGCGAGCCGAACCGGTCGTCGCCGCTGAGCTTCACGAACGGCGGTGCGTTCAGGTCCCCGAAGAAGCTGCCCAGCGGCTGTACGACGCCCTTGGCGCCGTCCACCGTCTCGTACAGGCAGCCGAGGTCGAGGTCGACGTTGACCACGCCCTGGGTGTGCGCCTGCACCACGTCGGGCTGGAACATCCGGAAAGGGTGCCGCAGCAGGCCGCCGCCCTTGCGCTTGCCGATGATGTCGGACGTACGCATCTGCCAGGAGAGGTTGACCCGGAGGTTGCCGGTGGCCGCGCCCTGTTTGTTGAGCGAGACCGTCGGGTGCCGCTTGGTGAGTTCTATGGAGTTCGTCGCGGCGCTGCCCGACTCGAAGTCCATCGAGCGCCCACGGAATAGACCGTCCCAGAAGGACATCGCCGCCCCCAAAAAATTGCCGGAGCCCCATGGGCCCCGTCGCGAATGCCACGGGGCGGCCAGGAGGACTCGTCCTCGATGGCCGCCCCGTTCAGAAGCGTTCCTCACTCATCCCCGGGTCACACGCCGGGAACGCGTCAGACCCGAACTCATACGCCGGACGAGACCTCGGCCTTCTCGTCCGAACCTGAGCCCTCCGCCGCCGCCAGCGCCTTGTTGCGGCGCACGGACGACCAGAAGGACCAGGCGATCAGGACGACGCCGACGAGGCCGGTGATGACCTCGTGGATCTCGTACTGGATGGTGACGATCAGGATCACGGCGAGGGCGCCGATCGCGTAGTGCGCGCCGTGCTCCAGGTAGACGTAGTCGTCCAGGGTGCCCTGGCGGACCAGGTAGACGGTGAGCGAACGGACGTACATCGCGCCGATGCCCAGGCCCAGCGCCATCAGAACGATGTCGTTGGTGATGGCGAAGGCGCCGATGACGCCGTCGAAGGAGAACGACGCGTCCAGGACCTCGAGGTAGAGGAACATGAAGAAGGCGGCCTTGCCGGCCAGGACGACGGCAGGAACCTTCTTGCCGGACTTCTTCGCCTCTTCCTCCTCCTCGTGCTCGCGTTCCTCTTCTTCCTCGAGTTTGTTCTCGAAGAAGCCGGACAGACCACCGACCACCAGATAGGTGATCAACCCCGCGATACCGGATAGAAGCACCGTCGGTGCCTTGTCCACATGCGTTCCACCGTGCTGGTGGGCCTGGGTGGCAACGGTCATCGCGGCGACCATGAGCACGATGAGCGCGATGCAGACCGACAGCATGTCGATCTTGCCGAGCTTGGCGAGCGGGCGCTCGAGCCAGCCGAGCCACTTGATGTCGCGGTCCTCGAAGATGAAGTCGAGGAAGATCATCAACAGGAACATGCCACCGAACGCGGCGATCGACGGGTGAGCGTCGGTCACCAGCTGCTGGTACTGGTCCTTGTCGTTGAGCGCGAGACGCACGGCCTCAATGGGGCCGATCTTGGCGCTGATGGCCACGATGGCGACGGGGAAGACCAGGCGCATGCCGAACACGGCGATCAGCACACCGATGGTGAGGAAGATTTTCTGCCAGAAGGCACTCATCTTCTTCAGGATTCCGGCGTTGACCACCGCGTTGTCGAAGGACAGCGAGATCTCGAGGATGGACAGGATCGCCACGACCCCGAAACCTGTCCACCCCCCGTAGAACACCGCCGCGACCAGGCCGAGCGCGGTAACCGCGAACGACCAGCCGAAGGTTTTCAGAAGCACTGGCTACCCAATCGTGTGTGTACGGGCTCCCGTTTAGCGGTCTCCCCCGCGCCGGTCCCCGGCTTTACGAAACATTGACCCCGAAGTCTAGAGCGATGCCCCGCAGACCTGACGCGTACCCCTGCCCAACAGCACGGAACTTCCACTCCCCGCCGTAGCGGTATACCTCGCCGAAGATCATCGCGGTCTCCGTGGAGGCATCCTCGGAGAGGTCGTAGCGCGCGAGCTCCTGATGGTCGGCCTGGTTGACCACGCGGATGAAAGCGTTGCTGACCTGGCCGAACGTCTGACCACGGTTGTCCGCTTCATGGATCGAGACCGGGAAGACGATCTTGTCGCAGTCGGCGGGCACCTTGGAGAGGTCGATCAGGAGCGACTCGTCGTCACCGTCACCCTCACCCGTGAGGTTGTCGCCGGTGTGTTCGACGGAGCCGTCCGGGCTCTTGAGGTTGTTGTAGAAGACGAACCACTCGTCGCCCATGACCCGGCCCGAGTTGCACATCAGCGCGCTGGCGTCGAGGTCGAAGGGTGCTCCGGTGGTGGAGCGCGCGTCCCAGCCGAGACCGACCAGGACCTGCGTGAGGTTCGGTGCGGCCTTGGAGAGGGAGACATTGCCTCCCTTGGCGAGCGTGACGCCCATGATGTGGTCCTCCCCGTGGTTCGAGAGCAGAAATCCCCGGGCTCCCGTGCGGGCGCCCCTGTCCGGGAACAAGAGTTTTGAGCACGTCCGGCGCCGCACTCGTGGTGTGCGGCGCCGGACGACAAGGCGGAGGGTGTTGCTCGGCTCAGACGTTGACGCCGAAGTCCTGCGCGATGCCGCGCAGGCCCGAGGCGTAGCCCTGGCCGACGGCGCGGAACTTCCACTCCGCTCCGTTGCGGTACAGCTCGCCGAAGACCATCGCCGTCTCCGTCGAGGCGTCCTCGGAGAGGTCGTACCGTGCGATCTCCGCGCCGCCCGCCTGGTTCACGACGCGGATGAACGCGTTGCGCACCTGGCCGAACGACTGCTGGCGGGTCTCGGCGTCGTAGATCGAGACCGGGAAGACGATCTTGTCCACGTCGGCCGGAACGGCCGCGAGGTCGACCTTGATCGCCTCGTCGTCGCCCTCGCCCTCACCGGTGGTGTTGTCACCGGTGTGCTCGACGGATCCGTCCGGGCTCTTCAGGTTGTTGAAGAACACGAAGTTGCCGTCGCTGCTGACCTTGCCCTCGGCATTCGTCAGGATGGCGCTGGCGTCGAGGTCGAAGTCCGTACCGGTGGTGGTACGGACGTCCCAGCCCAGGCCGACCAGAACCGCGGTCAGGCCGGGGGCCTCCTTGCTCAGCGATACGTTGCCGCCCTTGCTGAGGCTGACTCCCACAAATCCTCCCAAATTGATGTCCAGGGGCGGGGAGCCCCAGTCATGCTTTGCCGGTCGTGCTTAGTCGGCCGTGCCTGCATCAGATCAACGAGTGGATCCTAGTGACCGGTTCCCGGCCGACACAGGCTCTGCACCCGAAGAATCACAGGGTGTCACCCCTGAGGAATCACAGGGTGCCGAGCGCCTTGACGTACTCGTTGAGGTCGCGGGCGTCCGGCAGGCCGTTGACGACAGTCCAGCGCACCACGCCCTCCTTGTCGATGATGAAGGTGCCGCGCACGGCGCAGCCCTTCTCCTCATCGAAGACCCCATAGGCGCGCGACGCCTCACCGTGCGGCCAGAAATCGGAGAGCAGGGGGTACTCGAGACCCTCCTGCTCGGCGAAGACGCGCAGGGTGTGGATGGAGTCGTTCGAGACCGCGAGCAGCTGGGTGTCGTCGTTGACGAACTTGGGCAGTTCGTCGCGCAGGGCGCAGAGCTCGCCCGTGCACACACCGGTGAACGCGAACGGATAGAAGAGCAGCACCACGTTCTTCTCGCCGCGGAAGTCCGACAGCTTCACGGTCCGGCCGTGGTTGTCCTTCAGCTCGAAGTCCGGGGCCTTGGTGTCGGTCGCGATTCCAGCGAGCGCCATGAGCTAAGCATCCCTTCGGTGGGGCTGTTCGGGTGATGACCACCCTACGCAACGGGCGTTTCGTCCGATCACTGCCCATGGCGGGCACCTCTCAGGCCCCGCACATACGCGTGAGCCCCCACCGGCATGCGTCGGTGGGGGCTCACGGCGTTTGGCTCAGTCGACTTCCTGCTGCCTGAGCGGCAGCTTCACCGCTTCTTGGCTGCCGCCTTCGGCGTGACCAGACGGCTGCCCGTCCAGTCCTTGCCCGCGTTGATGGTCCGGGTCTGCGCAAGGCCTGCGGTCTGGGCTGCCTCGTTGATGTCGCTCGGCTCGACGTAACCGTCGCGGCCGGTCTTGGGCGTCATCAGCCAGAGGTCGCCGCCTTCTTCGATCAGCTGGGTGGCGTCCACCAGCGCATCCGTCAGGTCGCCGTCGTCCTCGCGGAACCACAGCACTACGGCGTCAGCAGTGTCGTCGTAGTCCTCGTCGACGAGCTCGCTGCCGATCACCCCTTCAATGGCCTCGCGGAGCTCCTGATCGACATCGTCGTCGTAGCCGATCTCCTGGACCACCTGCTCGGGCTGGAATCCCAGCCTCGCGGCAGGGTTGGTCCGCTCCTCCGCGTGGTCCGCGGTCGCGCTCACGGCTTGCCTCCTGATCATGTTTTCGGGAATGCCTTCATCCACGCGCGTGCGCGGGACATTGGCGGTAGTCCACACGGGCGGACCGGATCGCGCAAGTACCCGGCCGTCAAGACCGCTGAAACGGTGACGTTCCCGGCCGTGTCATTGCAACTCAAGGCCCACCTGCCAGATCCTTCTCCGCTCGCACTTCGCTCGTACGACGCCGGTCGGAACCGGGCTCCGAACGACCTTACGAACCGGCTAGGCAGGATGGGCGTATCGTTGCGATTTGGTCGAGCCTACCCCAGGGCCGCCGGACGGGCGCCTCGGTTACCTCTGAGTAGAGATGACGATTAGGCCTACGCGGTACACGATGGGGAACGTCTCACAGCCAGGCAGAACCCAGGCGAAAGCCCCAACAGCGAAGGAACAGCGTGGCTTCCGGATCCGATCGCAACCCGATCATCATTGGCGGCCTGCCGAGTCAGGTCCCGGACTTCGATCCCGAAGAGACCCAGGAGTGGCTCGACTCCCTCGATGCCGCGGTGGACGAACGCGGCCGCGAGCGGGCCCGCTACCTGATGCTCCGGCTTATCGAACGCGCGCGCGAGAAGCGCGTCGCCGTGCCCGAAATGCGTAGTACGGACTACATCAACACGATCGCCACCAAGGACGAGCCGTTCTTCCCCGGCAACGAGGAAATCGAGCGCAAGGTCCTGAACGCGACCCGCTGGAACGCCGCGGTGATGGTCTCGCGCGCCCAGCGTCCCGGCATCGGCGTCGGCGGCCACATCGCCACCTTCGCCTCCTCCGCCTCGCTCTACGACGTGGGCTTCAACCACTTCTTCCGCGGCAAGGACGAGGGCGACGGCGGCGACCAGATCTTCTTCCAGGGGCACGCGTCCCCCGGTATCTACGCCCGCGCCTTCCTCCTCGACCGGCTCTCCGAGCAGCAGCTCGACGCGTTCCGCCAGGAGAAGTCGAAGGCCCCGAACGGACTCTCGTCCTACCCCCACCCGCGCCTCATGCCGGACTTCTGGGAGTTCCCGACCGTCTCCATGGGCCTCGGCCCCCTCGGCGCGATCTTCCAGGCCCGCATGAACCGCTACATGGAGGCGCGCGGCATCGCCGATACCTCCAAGTCCCACGTCTGGGCCTACCTCGGCGACGGCGAGATGGACGAGCCCGAGTCGCTCGGCCAGCTCTCCATCGCCGCCCGGGAGGGCCTGGACAACCTGACCTTCGTCGTCAACTGCAACCTCCAGCGCCTCGACGGCCCGGTACGCGGCAACGGCAAGATCATCCAGGAGCTCGAGTCGCAGTTCCGCGGCGCCGGCTGGAACGTCATCAAGCTCGTCTGGGACCGCAGCTGGGACCCGCTGCTCGCGCAGGACCGCGACGGCGTCCTGGTCAACCGGCTCAACACCACCCCCGACGGCCAGTTCCAGACGTACGCGACCGAGACCGGCTCGTACATCCGCGACCACTTCTTCGGCGACGACCACCGCCTGCGCGCCATGGTCGAGAACATGACCGACGAGCAGATCCTGCACCTGGGCCGCGGCGGTCACGACCACAAGAAGGTCTACGCGGCGTACGCGGCCGCCAAGGCCCACAAGGGCCAGCCGACCGTCATCCTCGCGCAGACGGTGAAGGGCTGGACCCTCGGCCCGAACTTCGAGGGCCGCAACGCCACGCACCAGATGAAGAAGCTGACGGTCGACGACCTCAAGGGCTTCCGCGACCGCCTGCACATCCCGATCCCGGACAAGCAGCTGGAGGACGGCGCCCCGCCGTACTACCACCCCGGCCGCGACTCCGAAGAGATCCAGTACATGCACGACCGCCGCCAGGGCCTGGGCGGTTACGTCCCGACCCGCGTGGTCCGCTCGAAGCCCCTCCCGCTTCCCGAGGACAAGACGTACGCGACCGCGAAGAAGGGTTCGGGCCAGCAGTCGATCGCCACCACCATGGCGTTCGTCCGCATCCTGAAGGACCTCATGCGGGACAAGGAGATCGGCAAGCGTTTCGTGCTGATCGCCCCCGACGAGTACCGCACCTTCGGCATGGACGCGTTCTTCCCGAGCGCGAAGATCTACAACCCGATCGGCCAGCAGTACGAATCGGTCGACCGTGATCTGCTCCTCGCCTACAAGGAGTCCCCGACCGGCCAGATGCTGCACGACGGCATCTCGGAGGCCGGCTGTACGGCCTCGCTGATCGCCGCGGGCTCGGCCTACGCCACCCACGGCGAACCGCTGATCCCCGTGTACGTCTTCTACTCGATGTTCGGTTTCCAGCGCACCGGCGACCAGTTCTGGCAGATGGCCGACCAGCTGGCCCGCGGCTTCGTGCTCGGCGCCACCGCCGGCCGCACGACCCTGACCGGCGAGGGCCTCCAGCACGCGGACGGCCACTCGCAGCTGCTCGCCTCGACCAACCCTGGCTGTGTCGCCTACGACCCCGCCTTCGGTTACGAGATCGCGCACATCGTCAAGGACGGCCTGCGCCGGATGTACGGCCCCGACAGCGAGGACGTCTTCTACTACCTCACCGTCTACAACGAGCCGATCCAGCACCCGGCCGAGCCCGCCGATGTGGACGTCGACGGCATCCTCAAGGGCATCTACCGCTTCAAGACGGGCGAGCAGGGCGCGATCCCGGCGCAGATCCTCGCCTCCGGTGTCGCGGTCCCGTGGGCGGTCGAGGCCCAGCAGATCCTCGCTTCCGAGTGGAACGTCAAGGCGGACGTCTGGTCGGCGACCTCCTGGAACGAACTGCGCCGCGAGGCGGTCGACGTGGAGCGCCACAACCTCCTGCACCCCGAGGAGGAGCAGCGCACCCCGTACGTGACGCAGAAGCTGTCCGGCGCGGAGGGTCCGTTCGTGGCCGTCTCCGACTGGATGCGGAGCGTCCCGGACCAGATCTCCCGCTGGGTCCCCGGCACCTACCAGTCCCTGGGCGCCGACGGCTTCGGCTTCGCGGACACCCGCGGTGCGGCCCGCCGCTTCTTCCACATCGACGCGCAGTCGATCGTGGTCGGGGTGCTGACCGAGCTGGCCCGTGAGGGCAAGCTGGACCGCTCCGTACTGAAGCAGGCCATCGACCGCTACCAGCTGCTCGACGTCACGTCGGCCGACCCGGGCGTTGCCGGAGGCGACGCCTAGGCCGCGCGGCACCTGTAGCACGGCACCTGTAGCACGCAGGTCGCCCGGAGGGCGGTGGGACGGTGGCTCCCGCCGCCCTCCGGCATTTCCTACGATGCGCGCATGGAAGCGCCCGTGGAACACCAGCCGGCCCAGCTGCGTAAAGATCGGCCGGCCCAGCTCCGTTGGGAGCGACGCACCCAACGCCCGCTCCTCGTGCTCGCGGTGGCTTTCGCCGTTGCCTACGCCGTGCCCATCGTGGTGCCCGACGCGAGCAGGCGCGTCGCGATCACGTGCACGGCGGTGGAGTGGATCGTCTGGGGCTCGTTCGCCGTCGATTACCTCGTACGCCTGTACCTCACCGACCACCGCAAGCAGTTCGTCCGCTCGCACTGGCTCGACCTCTGCGCCGTCCTCCTTCCGATGCTGCAACCGCTGCGGTTGCTGCGGCTCGTCTCGACTCTGCTGCTGGTGGGACGCCGGGCCCGGATGGCGTCGCAGATTCAGCTGACGACCTATGTCGCCGGTGCCGTCGTGGGACTGCTCATGTTCGGTTCACTGGCTGTCCTTTCGGTGGAGCGGGAGTCGCCGGACGGCAACATCAAGACGCTCGGCGATGCGGTGTGGTGGTCCTTCACCACGATGACCACCGTCGGCTACGGCGATCACGCACCGACGACCGGGCTCGGCCGCATACTCGCGGTCGGCCTGATGCTTTCGGGCATCGCCCTCCTGGGTGTGGTGACCGCCAACATCGCGGCCTGGTTCATCTCGCGCTTCGACCGGGACGACATCGAGGAGCGGCGCCAGACGGCGGCGATCGAGGCGCTGACGACGGAGGTGAGGGCGCTGCGCGCTCAGGTGACGGCGCTGTCGGCCGGGGCGGGGGCCGGCGGCGGGGCGGATGCGGGGTCTGATGGCGGGTCCGAGGCGGGGCCGGGTGCGGGTTCCGGGCCTGAGGCGGGGCCCGGTTCCGGGCCCGGGACGGGACCCGGCGCGGGGCCGGGGCCGGCTGCGGGGCCGGGTGTGGGGTCTGATGGCGGGCCAGGCGTCGTTCCCGGTGCGAGGGCGCCCGAGTCTCCGGAGACTCCGGAGACTCCGGTCAGTTCTCCCAGACCTTGAACGCTCTTACTCGATAGGGCGATTCAGGGAGCCAGGTGCCACCTCCCGGATATGTGTCGAACTCGCCGGTCTCCCCGCACTCCGCGGACTGATACGTGGTGACCGGCCGGCCCGTGCGGTTGGCGAGAGCTTGAGCGCTGCCCCCCTCCGGCAGCGCTACACAGCTCTCGATGTCGATCTCGGACAGCTCGTACGTCTGTCGGGCGCCCTTGAACTGCGCCTTCCCCCATAGACAAAGCTCTCCCGGCCCACAACTGGCGAGCCTTGGTGGCGCGGCAGCCCCCGCGTGCTTCGCGGGTGTCGCGGAATCGGCCCCGGTGAACGGTGTCGTGGCCCCGGCCGGCGTGGGGGCCAGGATCACCGAGGCGAGTGCGGCTGCGGCGAAGGTGGCGGGCATGGTCGTACGCATCGTCATCAACTCCCGTGACATGTCGATCACTTGTGTGTCGTGTCGATCACTTGCGAGAACTGTGACTCACTCGCTAGCTCCGTCGGAAGGGGTACGAATGTGCGTCACCCAGATAGGCGAAAGCCCCCCAGTTGAACCCTGAGGGGCTTTCCCTGATGCCCTGACGCGTGGGCGTGGCCCGGACCCGGGACACGGACGCGAGCGCGGCCTGTCGGCAGCGCGGTCAGACGCCGGCGCGGCTAGATGTGTCCGACTCCGGCGCCCGCCTCGGCGTTGGCGCCTCGCTTGGTCAGGGTGGCGACCAGGGCCGCGACGACCGCGACGACACCGGCGACGGTGAAGGCCAGGCCCATGCCGGACACGAACGTGTCGTGCGCGACCTTGGTGATCGCCTCGGCGACCGGCTCCGGCGTCTTAGGCGGCACGGGGGCTCCACCCATCTCGACGGCGGCGGACGCCTGGTCGAGCTGGTCCGGCGTCAGAGGCGGAAGCTTGGCGTCCGCCCAGTTCGCGGGAAAGTCCTTGTCGACCCGGGAGGCCATCACGGCGCCGAGCACCGCCGTACCGAGCGCGCCGCCGACCTGCATACCTGCCTGCTGCAGACCGCCCGCCACGCCGGAAAGCTCCAGCGGGGCGTTGCCGACGATGACCTCGGTGGCTCCCACCATCACGGGCGCGAGGCCGAGGCCCAGCATGCCGAGCCAGAGCGACATCGGCAGCGTCGCGGTGTCCGTCGTCATCGTGGACATGCCGAACATCGCGACGGCCGTAGCCACCATGCCGCCGACGAGCGGGACGCGCGGACCGAACTTGGTGATGAGCGCACCGGCGATCGGCGACGAGACGATCATCATGGCCGTGAGCGGCAGGAGATGCAGTCCGCTGTCGACAGGGCTCATGCCGTGCACGTTCTGCAAGTAGAACGTGACGAAGAACAGTCCGCCCATGAAGGCGAAGGCCATCAGCACCATCAGGACCACACCGGCGGACAGCGGGACGGACCTGAACATGCCCAGCGGGATGAGCGGTTCCTTGACCTTCGTCTCCCAGAAGGCGAAGAGCGCGAAGAGGACCACCGCACCCGCGAGGAAGAGCAGCGTCCTGGTTCCGCCCCAGCCCCACTCCGAGCCCTTGATGAGGGAGAGGATCAGCGCGAACATGCCGCCCGACAGAAGGACGATGCCGGGGATGTCGAAGGACTTCGGCGCGTTCTCCGCGCGGTGGTCCTTGAGGATCACCAGGCCGAGGACGAGGGCGATGACGCCCACGGGCACGTTGATGAAGAACACCGACTGCCAGCTGACGTGCTCGACGAGCAGACCGCCGACGATCGGGCCGCCCGCGGTCGAGGCGCCGATGACCATGCCCCAGATGCCGATCGCCATGTTCAGCTTCTCGGCGGGGAAAGTGGCGCGCAGCAGGCCGAGCGCGGCCGGCAT
Organism: Streptomyces sp. NPDC055189; assembly: GCF_053606765.1. Classification (NCBI taxonomy): domain Bacteria; kingdom Bacillati; phylum Actinomycetota; class Actinomycetes; order Kitasatosporales; family Streptomycetaceae; genus Streptomyces; species Streptomyces sp. NPDC055189. The sequence goes on along the minus strand of NZ_JBSGSG010000004.1, from coordinate 179,580 downwards.
CAGCAGGGCTCCGAAGAGGCCCTGGAGAACACGGAAGGCGACGACCAGGCCGACGCTGCTGGAGAACCCGATCGCGCCGGAGGCCACGGCGAAGCCCGCCACGCCTATGAGGAAGGTCTGCCGGTGGCCGAACCGGTCACCCAGCTTGCCGGCGGTGATCAGCGCGACGGCGAGCGCGAGGAGATAGCCGTTGGTGATCCACTGGACACCGGCCATCGTGGTGCCGAGGTCACTGGCGATGGCCGGGTTGGCGATCGCCACGATGGTGCCGTCCAGGGCGACCATCATCACGCCGATCGCGACGGAGAAGAGCGTCAGCCAAGGGTGGCCGCGGAGCCCCTTGGCCGGGGCCGGAGCGGACGATGGCTCCGGCGCCTTGTCCGCCTTGTCGACGGTGATCTGACTAGTCATACGTTCGAGGCTAGTGTCAGCCGCTGACAGTTGACAAACCATTTCACAAGTCGGTAACTGTCACGTAGCTCACAGGTATGCTGAGCTGGTCAAAACGGCGGAAAGAGGGCCACGGTGTGAGGACCGAGCAGCGAGCGGCGGATCCCGCGAAACCGCAGGCCGGGACCTCCGGAGGCATCTCCGTCGAGCCCGCCCGGCCCGGACTGCGCGAGCGGAAGAAGCAGCGCACCCGGGACGCGCTCCTGCGCGCCGCGCTCGAGCTCTTCACGACCAAGGGGTACGAAGAGACGACGGTCGACGAGATCGCCGAGGCCGTCGACGTCTCCCAGCGCACGTTTTTCCGGTACTTCACCAACAAGCAGGAGACCGCTTTCGCGGTGCAGGAGATGGTGGAGCAGCGGTTCGTGGAGACCCTGCGCGAACGCCCCGCCGAAGAAACGCCGTTCGTGGCCCTGCGCAGGGCCGTCATGGACGCCTGGGACGCGATGGGCAGGTCCATCGAAGAGGTGGTCCCGGTCGAACTCCACATGCGGACCTACCAGATGATCGAATCCACCCCTTCCCTGCTCGCCGCCCACCTGCGCCGCTCCATCGAGATGGAGGAAGAGATCGCGCGCGTGATCGCCGAGCGCGAGGGGCTCGACCTGGACACGGACCCGCGACCACGCGTGGTGGTGGCCGCCTTCAGCGGAGTGATGCGCGTGACCGGACGGCTGTGGGGCGCGGGCGAGGACTCCAGCGTGGAGTCGATCCGCGCGATCACCGAGACCTATCTCGACCAACTGGGGCCCGCGTTGGCTGAGAATTGGCGCACAGAGTAACGACGCGCGCACGCCGCACGGTTCACCCGGTAGGTCACGCATCGAACAAATCAACACACTGAGTAACTGACTGATGCGCCATCAGTAAGCGTGCAGCCCAAGCGCGCTGCGGCATGAGCCGCCTACGGAGTGTGACGCAAGTGTCGCGAGTGCGCCCTCTATGCCTCAATTACCCCAAGGGAAACGTGATCTGTCTCACCCGGTGCACGGTGGGCATCACGATTCTCCTAGGGTGTCCCGTAGTGACTTCCTTCGACTCCTCCCCTCAACTCAGCGCCTGGCGCGCACTGCTTGCGCTCGCCGTCGTGTTCGTCATGCTGGCGACCACGGGCTGGACCGCGGTACGCCACCACAAGGACGACGCATCGCCGCTCGCGGCCTCGCTCTCCGCGTGGGAGAGCGGGCACATCAGCGGACGGGCCCTGCCCGACCCCGGTGCGCCGGCCGGCAGGCTCGCCCACTTCTTCGCCTCGCTCGACGCGCAACAGCGCACTCGTCTCGCCACCCGCTATCCCCTTGCGGTCGGCAACATGAACGGCGCCCCCGTAGAGCTGCGATATCGCGCGAACCGCATCGCCCTGGATCAAGCGCGCAAGACCGAGCAACAGCGCATGCACGACAAGCGCCTCTCCCCGATCGGGCAACAGGAGGCGGAGCGCAGAATGAAGCGCTTCGGCGTGATGATGCGCCCGGACCGGCATGTCCTGTCCTTCGATCCCATGGGGTCGGGTCGTATAGCCGAAGTCTTCGGAGACCTCGACCGGGCCTCCCGGGTGTCGGTCGTGGTGCCCGGTGTGGACACGAACCTGCTGACCTTCGAGCGGACGAACCGCAAGTACTCCGCGCCTGTCGGCATGGCCAAGGCCCTGTACAGCGCGGAGCACTCGGCGAGCCCACGCGCGCGTACCGCAGTGATCGCCTGGGCCGACTACACCGCGCCCATCGGCCTCGGTGTCGACGCGGCCACGTCCATGCGTGCGGACGACGGCGCGGTCCGGCTCAACTCCTTGGTGCGCGGGCTGCCGGGTCACTCACCTGTCGCGCTGTACTGCCACAGCTACGGCTCGGTGGTGTGTGGCGTCGCGGCACGACAGCTGCCCTCCCGCGTCTCCGACATCGCGGTCGCGGGCAGCCCCGGCATGCGCGCCGACACGGCGGCGCAGCTGGGCACGGGTGCCCGGATCTGGGCCACCAGGGACGGCGACGACTGGATCCAGGATGTGCCAAACATGGAGGTCGGCGGGCTCGGCCACGGTGCCGACCCCGTCTCCAGGGACTTCGGTGCGCGAGTGCTGTCCGCACGGGGCGCGATCGGCCACACCGGCTATTTCGAGCCTGGCACGGAGAGCCTCAGGAACTTCGCCGACATCGGCACCGGTTCGTACCGTTCAGTGCGGTGTGCGAGTGGGGATGATGCCTGCCGGAAGGAATTTTCCGGTACGACAGCGGCCTGACGCGCGTAGAAATCGACGAAACAGCGGCACGCCGCAGGAGGGACGGAGGCGCGCGTGCCGCCTACGATGAGCCGCATGGGTGATGTACTGGCCGGATTTCACGCCGCCTGGGAGTTCGAGTCCGACTCCGTGCTCATCCGCTTCGAACGGGGAATCCGTACGCCGAAGCTCCTCCAGGCGCTCGGTGAACGCCGCATCCCCCACGAAGCGATCGCAGCGGTGACACTTGCTCCTGGCAAGCGCGGGACGGTCGTCCTGCACGCTGTGCCGAGACCGGGCGCGGATCCGCTGATGGAGGCGGCCGCGGGCCAGCTCAAGGACGGCTACGACCCGTATCGACTCGTGCTGCCCGCCGAGCGGGAGACGCTCGCCGAGTACTACGCGGACGAGCTGCGGGCCCAGCTCACCCAGGACGACGGCGGGCCCCCGGACCGCTATCTCGTGGCCCCTCCGGAGACTCCGCTGCAGTTCAAGGCGTACGACGGCAAAGCGTCCTTCGACGGCAAGTCGGTGGCCTTCCGATGGTTCTGGACGGGCGCTTCGTCCGCGAAATGGAAAGCCGGCGACCAGAGTTTCCTGGTCACGGACCTGAGCGGCGTCGAGTGGCGCTCTCCCGAGGTCTTCGAGGGCCATCTGCGGCTGCTGCGCCGTGAGACCCCGCTCGCCCAGCCCGCGCAGGCGGACCAGGATCCGGCGGCCGTCGTCTTCGGTCTCGGGTACGGCCCGGTGCACGAGTCGCTGCCCTTCGCGGCATCGGTACTCGCCGCAGTGCGGGCGTCGGGCCCGGCCCTCACGCCGGGCATGACGCCCGGCACGGTCCCCGGCACCGCCCCCGTGACCCGCCGCGACCCTGCGGACATCGCGGAACGCATCCGGCACCTCGGCGAGCTGCACCAGTCCGGTCTGCTCACGGACGAGGAATTCACGACGAAGAAGGCCGAGCTGCTGGCGGAGCTGTGAGCCGTGAGTCGTGACTCACGACTCATACCGGGGTAGCGCCGGAAGCCCAGTTCATACCCGGGTATGAAGTGCAGGTCAGCTCTGCGGTACGACGGCACGCGGCGTGCTTCTTGCCTACGCTGATCAGGCCATGAGCAGCGCATCGACACCACCCGACCAGGATCCTCGCCCACCGGCCGCCGAGGCGGACGGACGCGGGGCCACACTCCAGCGTGCGACCGCCGGCATCCGCGATGGGCTCGGCAGAGCGGGGGCCTTCCTCTCGACGCCCTCCTCGACACCCTCGGGGCGGGCCGAGCCGCTCCTTGCCCGGGCGCCCAAGCGCTGGATGCGGCTGCTGCCGTTGGCCGTCGCGCTCGCCTTCGTCGCGGCACTCATCCCGGTCACCACCCAGGTCCTGACGAACGACTACGGCGTGGACGGCGGTCTTGCAGGCGCCCTGGGCGTCGCCCAGGCCGCGCCGCTGCTGCTGGCGGTCAGCCGCCCACTGGCCGCTTGGTGCATCATCATCGTCGCGGATGTCCTCGGGGCGATCGTGACCCTGTCCATGGGCAACGACAGGCCCGCCCCCTGGACCGCCATGATCATCGTTGGCTACGTGGTCGTGTGCCTCCTGCTCTCCCTGCGCGAGAGCCGCCGCACTCTTCTCGGCATCTGGCTGGTCACCGTCGTCGTGAGCCTCGTCCTCGGCGCGTTCCGCGACGACGGCAGCCAGGACACCAGCGTGCTGCTGATCGTGCTGAGCGGTGTCGCGCTGCTGCTCGGCGCGCTGCTGCGCGAACGTGGTGACGCACAGCGCAGACTCCTCGAACAAGAGAACATCAGCGAGGCCGAGCGCGCCCAGCGGACCCTCCTCGAAGAACGGGCTCGCATCGCACGGGAGTTGCACGACGTCGTCGCTCACCACATGTCGGTGATCACCGTGCAGGCCGACTCCGCGCCCTACCGCCTCGACGGCCTTCCGGAAGCGGCCCGGGAGGAGTTCGGGAGCATCGCCACCAGCGCGCGTGAGTCCCTCACCGAAATGCGACGGCTGCTCGCCGTACTGCGCAGCGAGGACGCTCCGGGCGAGCGAGCCCCGCAGCCAGGGCTCAGCAGGCTGCCGCATCTGGTCGAGGCGACGGTGCGCGCCGGTATCCCCATCGATCTCTCACGCCCTGAGCTGGCGGCCCTCACGGAGCTTGCCGAGGTCACACCGGCCGTCGACCTGTCCGCGTACCGCATCGTCCAGGAAGCCCTGTCGAACGTGATGCGGCACGCGCCGGGAGCACGCACCGCCATCACCGTGACCCTGGACGAGGAGCATCTGCTGATTCTGGTGGTCAACGGCCCGCCCACCGGAAGACCCGATTCGCTGGAGCACAGCGGCACAGGTCACGGGCTCGTGGGCATGCGCGAACGCGTACGGTTGGTCGGCGGCACGGTCGACGCCGGGCCGCTGCCCGACGGCGGCTTCCGTGTGGCGGCCCAACTCCCCCTCCTCAAGAAGGACTCCGGCACCGCATGACCATCCGCGTGATCATCGTCGATGACCAGAACATGGTGCGGGCCGGGTTCGCCGCACTCCTCGCGGCCCAGAGCGACATCGACGTCGTGGGCGAGGCACCGAACGGCAAAGCGGGTGTCGACGTCAGCCGCACGACCCATCCCGACGTCGTCCTGATGGACGTGCGGATGCCGGAGATGGACGGACTCGCCGCGGCCCGCGCCCTGTTGGAACCTCCACCCGGCGTGGTGCATGTGCCGAAGGTGCTGATGCTCACCACCTTCGACGTGGACGACTATGTGTACGAGGCTCTGCGCGCCGGAGCCTCGGGCTTTCTGCTCAAGGACGCCCCGCCCGCCGATCTGATCTCGGCGGTGCGCGTGGTGGCAGCGGGCGAGGCACTGCTCGCCCCGTCGGTGACGCGTCGACTGATTACCGACTTCGTCAAACAGCGGCCACGCACCGACCAGTCCCTGCGGCTGAATGGCCTGACACCGCGTGAGACCGAGGTGTTGGCGCTGATCGCGCGTGGCCTGTCCAATCAGGAGATCGCCGAGCACCTGGTGCTCGCCGAGCAGACGGTGAAGACCCATATCGGCAAGGTCCTGTCCAAGCTGGGCCTGAGGGACCGCGCGCAGGCCGTGATCTTCGCCTACGAGTCGGGCCTCATCACGCCCGGAGGGCAGTAGGCCCCTCACTTCCATACCTCGGTATGACCTCCACATACCCAGGTATCACCTGCTGGTTGGCACCCCAGTGTGAGGTGCCGACGGGCACCGTCTCCCTACTTTTCCCTCGTCACGCCGGAGCGTGCGACGAATTGGGGAGGGAGACGGGCCATGCGCCTTCGTTCTTGGAAAGCCCGCAGGACCTGGAAGAACCGCAGCAAGCGGACGCTGATCGCCGCAGCGCTCACGACAACGATCGTGGCCGGTACGACCGGCTGGGCCGTCGGCAACGAACAACAGCCGGTCACGGGCCCGCCACCGGGCACACAAGCCTGGCGCGCGGATCATACGTGGGGGGTGCGCCTGCCGGATCCGGCCGCCACGACCCCCGCCCGGGTCGCCGCGTTCTTCGACTCGTTGAGCGAGGCCGATCAGCAGCGGCTGGCCAAGCGGCACCCCTCGGTCGTCGGCAATCTGGACGGCGCCCCGACCTCTCTGCGGTACGAGGCGAACGCCCTCTCCCTGAAAGCCGCGCGCGCCCGTGAGCAGGCCCGTGAGAGCGATCCGGCCCTCACCTCGCAGGACCACGAGCAGGCCCGGTCTCTCGCCGCGCGTTATGCGGAGCTCCTGGACCCCGGTCGGCAGATACTCGCCTTCGACCCGCGTGGCAGGGGTCAAGTGGCCGAGGTCTACGGAGACTTGGCAGGCGCGGAACACGTATCCGTGATCGTGCCGGGCTCCGACATGGATCTGACCACCTTCGACCGCTCGAAGGACGAGTACGGCACGCCGGCCGGGATGGCCCGCTCCCTGCGTGCCGCGACGGGCAACGACACCGCCGTCGTCGCCTGGGTCGGGTACACCACTCCGGTCGGTCTCGGCCCCGACGCCGCGACGGGGCGCCTCGCAGCGGCCGGCGCGCCCCGGCTCGCACGGTTCGTGCAGGGCCTGACGGCATCCGGTGCGCCACACCCCGCCGTGTTCTGCCACAGCTACGGCTCGGTGGTGTGCGGCCTGGCAGCTCCACAACTGACGGCCTCCGACCTGGTGGTGCTCGGCTCCCCCGGCATGCGTGCGGACAGCGTGGCCGATCTGCACACCTCCGCCCGCGTCTGGGCGGCCAAGGACGACAGCGACTGGATCGGTGACGTGCCGAACGTCGAGCTGTTCGGCCTCGGCCACGGCGAGGACCCGGCCGACCCCGGATTCGGTGCCCGGCACATCCCCGCGGAGCGAGCCGAGGGCCACACCGGCTACTTCGCCCCCGGGACGGATTCCCTCCGGGCCTTCGCCGCCATCGCGAAGACCGCTTCCCCCGCCACACCCCACGACGGCAAGGACGACACCGACGGCACCGCACCAGCCGCCGATGCCCGCCCCGTCGGAAAGCAGCAGCCATGAGTCTCACCCCACTGACCACCCTGCGCAGGACGGTGTCGGAGATCGACGCCAAGACGCCGGCTCACCGCGACCGGGCCATGGACGGGCTGCGAGCGCTCGCCCTGCTCGCCGTGCCGACCGGGCACTGGCTGCTGGGAGGATTCACGCTCGACACGGGCAGCGCGCTGCACAATGCCAGCCCGCTGGCTTCGTTCGGCTTCTTCGCGCCGCTCAGCTGGATGCTGCAGATGCTCGGGATCTTCTTCCTGGTCGGCGGCTATGCCTCCGCCCTGTCGTATCGCCGGGCGGTGGCGCGCGGTGAGTCCACGGGACGTTGGCTGCGCGGGCGGGTGGCGCGTCTGGGCCGCCCCGTCCTCGGGGTGACGGCCGTCTGGGCCGCGCTGATCCCGGTCCTCTACGCGACGGGAGTGCCGGGCACGACGCTGCGCACGGGGTCCACGCTGGTGATACAGCCGCTGTGGTTCGTCGGGATCTATGCGGTCGTCACCGCGCTCACCCCGTGGTGCATAAAGGCGGCCGAGCGGCTCGGTGCCCGGGCCGCGGTGCCCTTGCTCGGCTCGGTAGCCGTAGTCGACTTCCTGCGCTACGGCCCATTCTCGGACGCCGTGCCGTCCTGGCTCAGCCTGCTGAATCTGCTGCCCGGCTGGCTGTTCGCCTATCAACTGGGTGTCAGCTGGCACGAGAAGAAGCTGGGCAGGCGCGGTGCGTGGCTGCTGCTCGCCGGAGGGACGGCCCTCTTCGCGGCTCTGCTGCTCGTCTTCCACTATCCGGCGTCGATGGTGGGCGTTCCGGGCGAGGCCCGGACGAATTCGCATCCCCCGTCACTGCTGGTCCTGGCGCTGGCCGCCGCGCAGAGCGGTGCGGCGATCCTATTGCGCGAGCGAATCGGCAAGTTGCTGCGCAGGCCCGCTCTGTGGGCGCCGGTCGTCGTGATCAACCTGTCGGCGATGACGATCCTGTGCTGGCATCAGACAGCGATGCTCACGGCGGCCGTGCCTGCCTCGTTCCTCGGCGGCACGGTGCCGGGGCTGACGGCGGGTCCGGACACCTGGGGCTGGATAGCCGCCCGGACCGCCTGGCTTCCGGTCTTCGGGGCGCTCCTGCTCCTGATAAGCCGGTACGCCCGCGGCTTCGAGGCACCGTGGAAACGGGCCACGCATGCGCGACGGGCACTCGCCGGGCTCCTGGCGGCCGGGTTCGCGGTCTTCGCGCTGGGGCTGGCGTGAGCAGAGGGCTGCTTGGGGCCCCGTCGGGTGGGGCCCGGCGGGTGGGCCCCGACGGGTGGGGCCCCATCGAGTGGGGCCCGGGAGCCTCGCCGGGTGAGGGCGTGGCTGCGTGGTTCCCACCCGGCGGGGTCCGGTGCTCGTTACTCGCGGCCGGCCGAAGTGAAGGTCATGTCGGCGTAGCGGTCGCCTGCGACCTGGGCGGCGATGGGGTTCAGCAGGGCGAGTTCGGAGGAGGTGAGTTCGAGGCGGGTGGCCGCGACGTTCTCCTCGACGCGGGTGCGCTTGCGGGTGCCGGGGATCGGGACGACGGCCAGTCCGTGGGCACGGGCCTGCTGCTGGACCCAGGCGAGGGCGACCTGGCCGAGGCTCGCGTCGTGAGCGGCGGCGACGGTGCGGACGGGTTCGAGGAGGGCCGCGTTGGCGGCGGCGTTGTCGCCGGTGAAGCGAGGCTGCTGGCGGCGGAAGTCGCCCTCGCTGAGCTCCTTCTCGGCGCTGACGAACGAGCCGGTGAGGAAGCCGCGGCCGAGCGGAGAGTAGGGGACGAGGGCGACGCCGAGTTCGGCGGCGACGGGGACCACGCCCTGCTCGATGTCCCGGCTGAACAGCGACCACTCCGACTGGAGGGCGGCGATGGGGTGGACGGCGTGGGCGGCACGGAGTTCGGGGCCGGTGACCTCGCTGAGGCCGAGGTGCTTGACCTTGCCCTCGGCGACCAGCTCGGCCATCACGCCGACCGTTTCCTCGATCGGCACCTGCGGGTTGCGGCGGTGCATGTAGTAGAGGTCGATGACGTCGACGCCGAGGCGCTGGAGGCTGGCGTCGATGCAGGCGCGAATATAGGAGGGGTCGTTGTTGATGATGCGCTTGGTCGAGTCGTTCGGGTCGATGGCCAGGGCGAACTTGGTGGCGATGACCACCTCGTCGCGGTGCGCCTTGAAGAAGGGGGAGAGGAACCTCTCGTTCTCACCGGCGGCGTAGGCGTCGGCGGTGTCGTAGAGGGTGACGCCCAGTTCGAGGGCGCGCTCCAGGGTCGCTCGGGCCTCCTGCGCGTCGGTGGGGCCGTACGCGAAGCTCATGCCCATGCAGCCGAGTCCCTGGACACCGACTTCGGGGCCGCCCGTCCCGAGCTGCACCTTCGCGATCGGGCCGGAGGCCTTGCCCGCGGTCCCGGTCGCACCGGTGGTGCCGGTCGCGCCGGTCGTCGCAGCCGGCTCGGGAGTGTCAGGGGTGCTGGGGGTGTCGGGCGTCTTGGCGGTCATCAGTTTCAGAGCCTCTCCGACGCCGGGCGGGCGTCAGCGTAAAAGTTGATCTTGTAGTCGAGGACGGCGAGTGTGTCCTGGAGCTCCGTGATGCGGGTGCGGACGTCGCGGCGGGTCTGTTCGAGGAGCTCCTGGCGCTCGGTGAAGGTGTGATCACCTTCGCGCACCAGCTCGGCGTAGCGGACCATGTCCGCCACCGGCATGCCGGTCAGGCGGAGCTTGCCGACGAAGGTGAGCCAGTCCAGATCGCGGTTGCGGTAGCGGCGCTGGCCCGTGTGGGAGCGGTCGATGTGGGGCATCAGGCCGATTCGCTCGTACCAGCGCAGGGTGTGTGCGGTCAGGCCGATGAAGGCGACGACCTCGCTGATCGTGTAGCGGTCCTGCCCGTTGGGGCGGGGGTGCGCGGAGGGGGCAGAGGCGCAACTGCCGGCCTTGCTGTCCGCCTCGGTACCGGTGCCATCGGCGCTGTCGGTGCTGTCGGCGGAACCGGGGGTCGCCTCGGTCACGCCCCGCGCGGGGCTCTTGGTGCGGGTGGTCTCGGTCTCCATCACCGTCATGACCACCACGCTAGAACCTTGGAGTGCGCTCCAAGCAAGCAGAACCGGGAGGAAATATGTGACGGAAACAAATTCTCCGAAATTCGGAGGACGCCGCTGCGGGTGGTGGCTACGGTGCCGATCATGAGTGTTGTACGTCGCGCCACGCCGGAGGACGCACGGGAGCTGTTGAGGCTGCGGCAGGTGATGATCGACTCGGTCTTCGCCACCCGCCCGGCCGGCGCCGGGGAGTCCGACACCGGGTGGCATGCCGAGTCCCTCTCTGTGGTGCGGAGCAAGCTGGCCGAGCCGGAGGGCGACTTCGCCGCCTTCGTCGTCGACCAGCCCGGTCGGCCGGGAAAGCTGGCGGCGCTGGTGGTAGGGACGCTGGATTACCGCATCGGGCGGGCCGGCAATCCGCAGGGGCACATCGGTCACGTTTTCAGCGTCGCCACCGATCCGGATCACCGGCGGCGCGGGTATGCGCGGGCCTGCATGGAGGTGCTCCTCGACTGGTTCCGGGAGCGGGGTGCGGGGAGCGTCGATCTCAATGCGTCGGCGGAGGCGGAGCCGTTGTACGCCTCGCTTGGCTTTGTGCGCAAGCCCGACCCCTCGATGCGGCTGACCCTGTAGGCCGCTTAGTCTCGTACGTATGCAGAGCCTGGCGTTGATCGAGAACTGGCCGGTCCCCACCGCTGCCGCCGCCGTCGTCCGCGCGGACGGCACGGTCGTCGGGACGCACGGACCCACCGGGCACCGCTTCGCGCTCGCCTCGGTCACCAAACCGCTGGCGGCGTATGCGGTGCTGGTGGCGTACGAGGAGGGGGCCGTCGAGCTCGATGAGCCCGCCGGGCCCGAGGGGTCCACGGTGCGGCATCTGCTGGCGCACACCAGTGGTCTGGCCTTCGACGAGCATCGTGTGATGGCGCCTGCCGGTACGCGGCGGCTGTACTCGAACGCCGGGTTCGAGGTTCTCGGGGATCACATCGCCAAGGCGACGGACATTCCCTTCGCGGAGTATCTGCGGCAGGCCGTGCTTGAGCCGTTGGGGATGGGGGCCACCTCGCTCGACGGGGGTGCGTCGCCCGCCAAGGACGGGGTGTCCACCGTCGACGACCTGGTGAAGTTCGCCGCCGAGGTGCAGGCGCCGCGGTTGCTCGATCCGCGGACGGTGGCGGAGGCGATGTCCGTGGTGCATCCGGGGCTGAAGGGTGTGCTTCCCGGTTACGGGCACCAGAGCCCCAACGACTGGGGGCTCGGGTTCGAGATCCGGGACTCCAAGTCGCCGCACTGGACGGGGAGTTCGTCTTCGCCTCGGACGTTCGGGCACTTCGGGCAGGCGGGGACGTTCCTGTGGGTCGATCCCGATGCGGGGGCGGCGTGTGTCGCTCTGGCGGATCGGGCGTTCGGGCCGTGGGCGGCTGAGGCGTGGCCTCCGTTCACCGATGCGGTGCTTGCCGAGCTGTAAGAGTTCCGCCCCTTCGCGCCTTGCGGGACTCCCGGCTCACCCCCCGGCCATCTCCCACACCAGCAGCTCCGCCTCTCCCCCCGCAGCCGACACCGCCTCCAAGCTCTTTGCGTTCGTGATCCGTGCCGCGTCCCCGGAGTGCAACTTCTCGGGACCCAGGCGGACTTCGCCCCGTACCACGTGGACGTATGCGAAAGGCGCGTCCGGGATCGCGGTGCGTTCGCCCGCGGCGAGTCTGCGGACGTGGAGGAGGGCGCCCGCCGCCGGGACCGCGTACGGAGTGGAGTCCGCGATGCCGTGGACCACCTCGTAGGACGGATCGCCGCCCGGCGAAAGCGGGGACAGCCACATCTGGATGAAGACCAAGGGGCTCGCGCCGTCGTTCCGTTCCACATGGCGGACGCCGCCCGCCGCGCTCAGATGCTGCACGTCCCCGGGCCGCACGACCGATTCGTGCCCGGCGGAGTCGCGGTGGGTCAGTTCGCCCTCCGCCACCCAGGTCACGATCTCGGTGTGGCTGTGCGGGTGTTCGTCGAAGCCCGCGCCGGGCGCGAGACGCTCTTCGTTGCAGGCCAGGACCGCGCCGAAGCGGACGTTGTCCGGGTCGTAATGCGGCCCGAAGGAGAAGGCGTGGAAGGTCTCGATACCGGCGCCGGGCTCCCCGCCGCGGTACCGGTCGCCTGAGCGCCGTACATCAATCACACCCCCCACGTTAGACCCGGCACCGCACACCCCCGTCCCGATAAGGCAGTCTTGTCCCCGTGCCCGAACCCTCTGCGAACGAAGCCCGCCAGGACGCCCATCAGGCAGCCCATGAGGAAGCCGCGCGCCACGAGGAAGCCGCCCGCCAGGACGCGCACCGGAAGGCTCACGCGCACTCAGCCACGCTGAAGCGCCTCGAGCAGTCATCCGGCAGCCTCGCGGCGCAGGCCATCGCGCGCATGGACGAGACGCTGTCCTGGTACCGGGCGATGCCCCCGGAGAACCGCTCCTGGATCGGCCTGGTGGCGCAGGCCGGCATCGCCGCCTTCACCGAGTGGTTCCGTCACCCGGACGCCCCCCAGGCCATCTCCACCGACGTCTTCGGCACCGCCCCGCGCGAGCTGACCAGGGCGATCACCCTGCGCCAGACCGTCGAGATGGTGCGTACGACGATCGAGGTGATGGAGTCCGCGGTCGACGAGATCGCGGCGCCGGGAGACGAGTCCATCCTGCGCGAGGCGCTCCTCGTGTATGCCCGCGAGATCGCCTTCGCCACCGCGCAGGTCTACGCGCAGGCCGCCGAGGCACGCGGTGCCTGGGACGCCCGCCTGGAGTCGCTCGTCGTGAACGCCGTGCTCTCCGGGGAAGCCGACGAGGGGGCCGTGAGCAGGGCCGCCGCGCTCGGCTGGAACTCCCCCGAACATGTCTGCGTCGTCCTGGGCACCGCTCCCGACGGCGACAGCGAACTCACCGTCGAGGCCATCCGCCGCGCCGCGCGCCACGCCAAGCTGCAGGTCCTGACCGGTGTGCTCGGCGACCGTCTGGTCGTCATCGCGGGCGGCAGCGACAATCCGCTGCAGGTCGCCAAGAGCCTGATCGGCCCGTACGCGGCCGGGGCCGTCGTCGCCGGGCCCATCGTCCCCGACCTGCTCGCCGCCACCCGGTCCGCGCAAGCCGCGGCCGCCGGGCTCAAGGCCTGCGCCGCCTGGCAGGACGCCCCGCGCCCCGTCCTCGCGGACGATCTCCTGCCGGAGCGCGCGATCGCGAGCGATCCAGCCGCTCGCGAGCAGTTGGTGGAGGAGATCTACAGACCATTGGAGGAAGCGGGCTCCGCGCTCCTGGAGACGCTCAGCGTCTATCTGGAACAGGCCAGCAGCCTCGAAGGTGCCGCCCGGATGCTCTTCGTGCACCCCAACACCGTGCGCTACCGGCTGCGACGTGTGACAGACGTCACCGGTTGGTCACCCTCCGATGTGCGCTCCGCATTCACTCTGCGGATCGCGCTGATCCTGGGGCGTCTGGCCGACGGAGATCTCCAACCATAGGATTTTGTCGGGCCTCTACAATTCCCCCAGCCGTTCTTCGTCCCTGTCCCCACGGGCGGCTCCCACCGTCCACAAGAGAGAGTGTGAGAGTGCTCGTACTCGTCGCTCCCGGCCAAGGCGCCCAGACGCCCGGCTTCCTGACCCCCTGGCTCGACCTCCCCGGTGCCGCAGACCGCATCGCCGCCTGGTCGGACGCCATCGGGCTCGACCTTGCCCACTACGGCACGCAGGCCGACGCGGACGCCATCCGCGACACCGCCGTGGCCCAGCCCCTGCTCGTGGCCGCCGGTCTGCTGTCCGCCGGGGCACTCAGTGACGTCCTCGCCGCGAACAAGCCCGGCGCGGTCGCGGGGCACAGCGTCGGCGAGATCACCGCGGCCGCGTACGCGGGTGTGCTCGGTGACGACGCCGCGCTCCGTCTCGTCCGTACCCGCGGTCTGGCCATGGCCGACGCCGCGGCGGTCACGGAGACCGGCATGGCGGCGCTGCTCGGCGGCGACCCCGAGGTCACCGTCCCGCACCTGGAGAAGCTCGGCCTGACGCCGGCGAACGTGAACGGCGCCGGGCAGATCGTCGCCGCGGGCACCGCGGAGCAGATCGCCGCACTCGCCGAGGACAAGCCCGAGGGCGTCCGCCGCGTCGTACCGTTGAAGGTGGCGGGTGCGTTCCACACGCACCACATGGCTCCCGCGGTCACCACGCTCGAGGAGGCCGCCAAGGCCCTCGACCCGGCCGACCCGAAGCTGGCGTACGTATCGAACCGTGACGGCCAGGTCGTGGCGAGCGGTTCGGAGGTCGTGTCCCGCCTGGTGGGCCAGGTGGCCAACCCGGTGCGCTGGGACCTGTGCATGGAGACGTTCAAGGATCTGGGCGCCACGGCGATGATCGAGCTGTGCCCCGGTGGCACGCTGACCGGTCTCGCCAAGCGCGCTCTGCCCGGCGTGCGGACGGTGGCCCTCAAGACACCCGACGACCTCGACGCCGCTCGTGAGCTCATCGCCGACACCGCATCCGCCGCCGACGCGGCGGGTGCCTGAGAAGGAGCCAGGAGAGCATGTCGAAGATCAAGCCCAGTAAGGGCGCCCCGTACGCGCGCATCATGGGTGTCGGCGGCTACCGCCCGACTCGTGTCGTGCCCAACGAGGTGATCCTCGAGACGATCGACTCGTCCGACGAGTGGATCCGCTCCCGCTCCGGCATCGCGACCCGCCACTGGGCCTCCGACGAGGAGACCGTGGCCGCGATGTCCGTCGAGGCCTCCGGCAAGGCGATCGCCGACGCGGGCATCACCCCGGAGCAGATCGGCGCGGTCGTCGTCTCGACCGTCTCGCACTTCAAGCAGACCCCGGCCATCGCGACCGAGATCGCGGACAAGATCGGCGCGGGCAAGCCCGCCGCCTTCGACATCTCCGCGGGCTGCGCGGGATTCGGCTACGGCCTCACGCTCGCCAAGGGCATGATCGTCGATGGTTCCGCCGAGTACGTCCTGGTCATCGGCGTCGAGCGGCTGAGCGACCTCACCGACCTCGAGGACCGCGCGACGGCCTTCCTGTTCGGTGACGGCGCGGGCGCCGTGATCGTCGGCCCCTCGCAGGAGCCGCACATCGGCCCGACGGTCTGGGGCTCGGAGGGCGACAAGTCCGAGACGATCAAGCAGACCGTGGCGTGGAACGACCTGCACGTCGGCGACGTCTCGAAGCTGCCGCTCGACCGCGAGGGCAACGTCAAGTTCCCCGCGATCACGCAGGAGGGCCAGGCGGTCTTCCGCTGGGCCGTGTTCGAGATGGCGAAGGTCGCACAACAGGCACTGGACGCGGCCGGAATCACCCCGGACGAACTGGATGTCTTCATTCCGCACCAGGCCAACGAGCGGATCATCGACTCGATGGTGAAGACTCTCAAACTGCCGGAACACGTCACGGTCGCCCGTGACGTGCGCACCACCGGCAACACGTCGGCAGCCTCGATCCCGCTCGCGATGGAGCGGCTTCTGGCGACCGGCGAGGCGAAGAGCGGCGACACCGCGCTCGTCATCGGCTTCGGGGCAGGTCTCGTGTACGCCGCCACGGTCGTTACCCTCCCCTAGGCATCACGTCCGGATCATCCGATCCGTACGGCTGTAACCAACCTGCCGCTGCCGCGGCGGGCGCCACACCCTCTGGATACATAGAAGGAGCGCCAACATGGCCGCCACTCAGGAAGAGATCGTCGCCGGTCTCGCCGAGATCGTGAACGAGATCGCCGGCATCCCGGTCGAGGACGTCCAGCTGGACAAGTCCTTCACCGACGACCTGGACGTCGACTCGCTGTCCATGGTCGAGGTCGTCGTCGCCGCCGAAGAGCGCTTCGACGTCAAGATCCCCGACGACGACGTCAAGAACCTCAAGACGGTCGGCGACGCGACCAGCTACATCCTCAAGAACCAGGCCTGATCAGGCCTCTCTGCTGAAGCAACCGGCCTGATCAAGGCTGCTCTGCTGTCGCCACCCGGCGGTGGCGCCGCTGATCCCCTCAACACCGTGGAGAAATTTCCTGTGAACCCGACCAATCGCACCGTGGTCGTCACCGGTATCGGCGCAACCACACCGCTGGGTGGCGACGCAGCCTCGACCTGGGAGGGTCTGCTCGCGGGCCGTTCCGGTGTCAGTCTTCTCGAACAGGACTGGGCGGCCGAGCTTCCGGTCCGCATCGCGGGCCAGATCGCGGTCGAGCCGGGCGAAGTCATTCCCCGGCCGCAGGCCCGCAAGCTGGACCGTTCGGCGCAGTTCGCGCTGATCGCGGCCAAGGAGGCCTGGGCCGACGCGGGCTACACCGCGAAGGCCGGCGAGGACACCTCCGTCGACCCGCACCGCCTCGGCGCGGTCATCGCCTCCGGCATCGGCGGCGTGACCACCCTGCTCGACCAGTACGACGTGCTCAAGGAGAAGGGCGTACGCCGCGTCTCCCCGCACACCGTGCCGATGCTGATGCCCAACTCCCCGGCGGCCAACGTCGGCATCGAGCTGGGCGCCCACGCGGGCGTCCACACCCCGGTGTCGGCCTGCGCCTCGGGCGCCGAGGCCATCGGCTACGCGATCGAGATGATCCGCACCGGCCGCGCCGACGTCGTCGTCGCGGGCGGCACGGAGGCGGCGATCCACCCGCTGCCGATCGTCGCGTTCGGCAACATGATGGCGATGTCCAAGAACAACGACGACCCGCAGGGCGCCTCGCGCCCCTACGACGCGGACCGCAACGGCTTCGTGCTCGGCGAGGGCGCCGGTGTGATCGTCCTGGAGTCCGAGGAGCACGCCAAGGCCCGCGGCGCCCAGATCTACGCGGAGGCCGTCGGCCAGGGCATCTCGGCCGACGCGCACCACATCACGCAGCCCGAGCCGTCCGGCAACGGCATCGCCGCGGCCCTGCAGAACCTGATCGACACCACCGACCTCAAGCCCGCCGAGATCGTGCACGTGAACGCGCACGCGACCTCGACGCCGCAGGGTGACGTCGCCGAGATCAAGGCGCTGCGCAAGGCCTTCGGCGACGACGTCGACCACATGGCGATCGCCAGCACGAAGTCGATGACCGGTCACCTGCTCGGTGGCGCGGGCGGCGTGGAGACCGTGGCCACGGTGCTCGCGCTGAAGAACCGCGTCGCCCCGCCGACGATCAACATCGAGAACCTCGACCCCGAGGTCGACGCGGACGTCATCCGCGACGAGGCCCGCGCACTGCCCGAGGGCAGGATCGCGGCCCTGAACGACTCGTTCGGCTTCGGCGGCCACAACGTGGTCCTCGCGTTCCGGAGCGTCTGAGCGACCGGCTGTACGTGACGAAGGGCCCCCACCAGACGGTGGGGGCCCTTCGTCGTGCCGTACAAAAGCGTCCGGGCCGCAAATGCCTCAGACGACCTGGTGCAGCCAGCGCACCGGCGCGCCCTCTCCCGCGTACCGGAAGGGCTCCAGCTCGTCGTCCCAGGGCTTGCCGAGCAGCTTGGCGAGCTCGTCCTCAAGAACGCTCTCGCCGCCCTTGGAGCGGGCCAGGGCGGCGCGCAGACGGTCCTCGGGGATCAGGATGTCACCGTGGATGCCGGTGACCGCGTGGAAGATACCGAGTTCGGGCGTGGCGCTGTACCGCTCGCCCTCGGCCGTGGGACACGGCTCCGAGGTGACCTCGAAGCGCAGCAGCTGCCAGCCGCGCAGGGCGGACGCGAGTTTGGACGCGGTGCCCACCGGGCCGCGCCAGGAGAACTCCGATCTCCAGCTGCCGGGCGCCGCCGGCTGTCTGATCCAGTCGAGGTTGACGCGCGCGCCGAGTACGCCCGCGACTGCCCATTCGACGTGCGGACACAGCGCGCGCGGTGCGGAGTGCACGTACAGAACTCCACGTGTCGTCACCGGGACCTCCAGTGTGGGTCGAGGTTCGCCTTCCCCAGCGGCCTCGCGCCCGTGCCGAGCGTTGCGGCCCCGAATCCGGGAAACTCCCAAAAACGGGACAGATGTGACGTGATGTAATTTAGCGGAACCGAAAGAGCTGGGTGCCACTGGGTGGCGAGGCTACCGTGCGGCGGCGCAAGGAGTGTGACGTACCGTCGGTCCCAAGGCCAGGAATCACTCACCATTCACCCGCAGGTGCGGCGAAACGGCGCGGTCGGCCTACGACGAGCGGATCGGCCTACGGCAACAGAGGGGACCCGAGGATGCGGAATCGAAGCCACCGCCCGCGCGCCGCCGTCGCCATGGCCACGGCGGTTCTTCTCGGCGCCACCGCACTCACCGCGTGCGACGCCGCCGGCGGCGACTCCCCCGCACCCAAGGGCCCGTCGGCGCAGAAGCCGTCCCCCAAGCCCACTCCGACCTGGAACGCGAGCCCGGACTCCCTGGCCGCCGTCGGTGACTCCATCACCCGCGGCTTCGACGCCTGCTCGGTGCTCGCCGACTGCCCCGAGGCGTCCTGGGCCACCGGCACCGACTCCGAGGTGCGCAGCCTCGCGACGCGCCTTTTCGGCAAGGAGCGGGCCGCCGACCACAGCTGGAACCACGCCAAGACCGGCGCGCGCATGGCGGATCTCCCCGGCCAGGTCGAGCAGGCCGTGGTCAACCGCCCCGAACTGCTCACGGTGATGGCGGGCGCGAACGACGCCTGCCGCCCCTCGGCGGATTCCATGACCCCGGTCACCGAGTTCCGCGCCGACTTCGAGAAGGCGATGCGCACGCTGCGGCGCGAGCTTCCCAAGACCCAGGTGTACGTCAGCTCGGTGCCGGACCTGAAGCGGCTCTGGTCCCAGGGGCGCACGAACCCGCTGGGCAAGCAGATCTGGAAGCTGGGCATCTGCTCCTCGATGCTGGCCGATCCGGACGCGCGGGACGCGGCGGCGACGGAGCGGCGTGACACGGTGCAGAGCCGTGTGGTCGCGTACAACAAGGTGCTCAAGGATGTGTGCGCCAAGGACCTGCGCTGCCGGTACGACGGCGGCGCGGTCTTCGAGTACCGCTTCGACGGCGATCAGTTGAGCCACTGGGACTGGTTCCACCCCAGCAAGAACGGCCAGTCGCGCCTGGCCGAGATGGCCTACCGGCAGGTGAAGGCCAAGAATCCCGGGAGTTGATACCGAAGGCCCCGGGCGCCCCGGCCCGGCGTAGGGTCACGATCATGCGCAGTGAACTCTTCGGGACGCTCCCCGACGGCACCTCCGTCCACCGCTGGACCCTGGAAAGGGGCGGGGTGCGGGTACGCGTCCTGACGTACGGCGGAATCATCCAGTCGGCGGAAGTTCCTGACCGGTCGGGACGGCGCGAGACGGTGGCCCTCGGCTTCGACGACCTCCAGAGCTATCTCGACCACCCCGGACCGTACTTCGGGGCGCTGGTGGGCCGCTACGCGAACCGCATCGCGGGCGGCGAGTTCACGCTCGACGGGCGGACGTACCGCCTGGCGCGGAACAACGACCCCAACGCGCTGCACGGCGGCACGGCCGGCTTCGACAAGCGGGTGTGGGAGGCCACGGAGGTCGAGCACGGGGTGCGCCTCACCCGGGTGAGCCCGGACGGCGAGGAGGGTTATCCCGGACGGCTCGCGGTGGCGACTACGTACTCCCTGGACGAGGCGGGCTCGCTGCGGATCGCGTACGAGGCGACGACGGACGCCCCGACCGTCGTGAACCTCACCAACCACACGTACTGGAACCTCGCCGGTGCCCGGAGCGGGAACGGCACGGGCGGGCACGAGCTGCGGATCGACGCGGCGCGCGTGACGCCGACGGACGGGACGCAGATTCCCACCGGGGTGCACGAGGACGTCGACGGGACGCGGTTCGACTTCCGGACGGCCCGGAAGGTCGGCGACGGGATCGACCACAACTACGTGCTCGACAAGGGCGTCACCGAGCGGCCGGTCGAGGTGGCGGAGCTGGGCGACCCGGCGTCCGGGCGGGTGCTGACCGTCGCGACGACGGAGCCGGGCCTCCAGCTGTACACGGCGGACCACTTCGAGGAGCCGCTGCCGTTCGCTCCCGGCGACGGGGTCGCCCTGGAGACGCAGCACTTCCCCGACTCCCCCAACCGGCCGGAGTTTCCGAGCACGGTACTGCGGCCGGGTGAGGTGTACAGGTCGGAGACGGTCTACGGCTTCTCGGTCCGGTAGTTCGTCCGGCGCGGACGCCCGCGTCGGTCAGACGGCGATCGTCTCGCTCAGCCTGCGGTCCGTCAGCGAGCGGCCGGCCTGGACCTCGTACGAACCACCCTGGTACGCCCAGGAGTTGCTGTCCTCGTCCCAGGTCTCGAAGGCGCGGCGCGGGAGTTCGATCCGGACTTCCGCGCTCTCGCCGGGCCCCGCCTCGACGCCCGCGAAGCCCGCGAGCCAGCGGGCCGGGCGGTGGCCGTCGTTCGCGGCGGGGGCGAGGTAGACCTGGACGACCTCTCGTCCCGCGCGGCTGCCGGAGTTGCGGACGCGGACCGTGGCCGTCGTGCCGTCCACGTCGAGGGACTCGTAGGTCCAGTCGGTGTAGCCCAGGCCGTGGCCGAAGGCGTACGCGGGCATGGCGCCCGACTTCTCCCAGGCGCGGTAGCCGATGAACACACCCTCGGCGTAAGCGAGTTCGCCGTCGGTCGGGGTGACCTCGGTGACCGGCGCGTCCGCGAGGGCGCCCCACGTCGTGGGGAGGCGCCCGCCGGGCTCCTCGGCGCCGAGCAGCACGTCGGCGAGCGCGGCGCCGCCCTCCTGGCCCGGGAACCAGCCGAGCAGCACCGCCGCGACGTCCTCGCGCCACGGAAGCTCCACCGGGGAGCCGGAGTTGACGACCACGACCGTACGGGGATTGGCCTCGGCCACCGCGCGGACGAGGTCGTCCTGGCGGCCGGGGAGGCGCAGGTCCTTGCGGTCGAAGCCCTCGGACTCGACGCGCTCGGTGGTGGCGACGACCACGACCGCCGTGTCGGCCCCCCGCGCGGCCTCGACCGCCTCCGCGATCAGCTCGTCGGGGTCGCGCTGCGGCTCCAGGTGCACGAAGGAGAACACGACGCCGGGCAGCGGGGCCGCGTACTCCTTGTCGAGCGGGTGCAGGAGGGAGACCTCGACCGTCTCGCCCTCGGTCAGGCGCACCTTGGCGCGCTCGACCGGTGAGCCGAAGAACGCCTCGAAGGGATCGGACTCCGGGCCCATCACCTCGGACCCGTCGAAGACTACGTCGCCGCCGACGCTCAGCGTGAAGGCGCCGAGGCCGCGGGTGCCGAAGGAGTGCTCGCCGCTCACGCGCGGCGTGAACGTGCCGACGACCTCGATGGCGGCCATCGTCTCGTGGGTGACGCCTTCGGGCAGGTCGTTGCCGATCCACTGGACCTGGCCGGTGGGGAGATTGCCCTCGCCCAGGACATTGCCGTCCGCGTCGCGGCAGACGGCGCGCAGCTCGAATCCCTTGTCGGCGGGGGCGAGTTCTTCGCTCGGGTCCGCGCCGAGTGCGTAGGTCAGCAAGTCGTCGCCGAGTGCCGCCGTGAGGCCGTCGAGCGGGGAGACCACGTGGGCGGGGAAGACGGTGGCGGAGCCGCCGCCCAGGACGCGGGCGTCGCGCGCTGCGGCGCCGATGAGGGCGAGGGAGGCGGTGGGCTTCAGCGGCAGGGCTTCGTTCTCGTTGCGTACGAGGACGAAGGCGCGGCGGGCGATCTCGCGGGCGAGCGCCTCGCCGTCGATCCCGGCGGGCACGTCGGTGACCACGGGCTCGGCGCCTTCGAGGATGCCGACGCGGGCCGCGAGCCGCAGGACGCGGCGCACGGCCTCGTCGACGGTCGACTCCTCGACCTGCCCGCCGCGCACCGCCTGCGCGAGCGCCTCGCCGTAGACGGTCCGCGGGCCCGGCATGGCGACGTCTAGGCCGCCCTCGATGGCGCCGGTGGTCGAGCGGGCGGCCATCCAGTCGGAGACGTTGTAGCCGTCGAAGCCCCATTCACCGCGCAGAACCTCGTTGACCAGGTAACGGTGCTCGGTCATCGTCGAGCCGTTGACCTGGTTGTACGCGGTCATGATGCCCCAGGGGTGGGCATTGGCGACGATGGCTTCGAAGGGCGCGAGGTAGAGCTCGCGCAGGGCGCGCGCGCCCACCTTGTTGTCGACGGTGAAGCGGTCGGTCTCGGCGTCGTTCGCGACGAAGTGCTTGACGGTCGTGCCGACGCCACCGGACTGCACGCCCTGGACGTAGCCGGTGCCGATCACGCCGGTCAGATACGGGTCTTCGCTGTACGCCTCGAAGTGCCGGCCGCCGCGGGGCGAGCGGTGCAGGTTGACGGTGGGTGCGAGGAGGACGTGGACGCCCTTGCGGCGGGCCTCCTGGGCGAGCAGGGCGCCCGCGCGGCGGGCCAGGTCCTGGTCCCAGGTGGCGGCGAGCGCGGTCGGGGACGGCAGGGCGATGGAGGGGTCGTCGGCGGTCCAGCGGGTGCCGCGCACGCCGATCGGGCCGTCCGACATCACGAGGGACGCCAGGCCGATCTCTGGCAGCGGGTACAGCGACCACATGTCGCGCCCGCCGAGCAGCCGGGTCTTCGCGTCCAGGTCCAGCTTGCCGAGCGCGGCCTGGACGACCGCCTCCCGCGCGCGGTCGGCCTGCGTGGCTCCGGGGCCCCTGGTTCCCGCCATGGCGGTCCTCCTCGTTGAAGTCCGTTCCGTACGTTGCCTCCATCCTGCCTCGACTACCTGTAGACCGGTAGTTTTCGTAATCCGGCCGTTATATTCTGATCGGTATGACGTACGGTCGTGCCGCGAGCATGACCGAGAACGTGAAGGGGCAGACGCGATGGCGCCCAAGGCCAGGACCACGGCCAAGGCCACGACCAGGGCCAGAAGCGAGGAGCGGCGTGCGGAGATCCTCCGCGCCGCCTTCGAGGTGATCGCCGAGCGCGGCTACCGGGGCGCGAGCCTGGGCGCCGTCGCCGAGCGGGTCGGCCTGACCCAGCAGGGCCTGCTGCACTACTTCCCCACGAAGGACGCCCTCCTGGTCGCCGTCCTGGAGGCCCGCGACCAGTGGGACGCGGTCCCGTCGAACGAGATCCGCCTCGATCTGCTCGGCTCCCTCGTCGAGTACAACGCGATGCGCCCCGGCATCATCCAGACCTTCTCCGCGCTGCTCGGCGAGAGCGTCACGGACGGACATCCGGCAAGGGAGTACTTCACCGAGCGGTACGGATCGGTGCGGGAGAAGTTCGCGGCACTCCTGCGCGCGGAGTACGGGGAGCGCCTGCCCGGCGGCCTGACTCCGGAGGCCGCGGCACCGCTGCTCGTCGCGGTGATGGACGGACTCCAGTACCAGTGGCTCCTGGACCCCGAATCGGTGGACATGGCAGGGGCGTTCAGGGATTTCCTGGCCCTGCTGAACGGCGGGAGCGAGTGATCAGACGGCCCGGACGGCCGCCACGACGTCGATCTCGATGAGCGCCTCGGGACGGAAGAGCCGGGGCACCTCGACCGTCGTGCTGGTGGGCGGGGTCGCGGTGAGGAACCGCGCGCGTACGGCGGCGTAGGCGGGCAGGTCGCCCAGGTCCGTCATGAACGTGCGGATGTTGATGACGTCGTCGAGTGTCGCGCCGTGCGCCGTGAGCAGGGCGGAGAGGGTCTCGAAGATTCCGTGGCTCTGAGCGGCGACGCCGTTGCCTTCGGCGATCTGCCCCGAGAGGTACAACAGGGCTCCTCCGCCGTCGAGTTCGACGCGGGCGACCTGCGAGTAGGGGCCGAGGGGACGGGGCGCGGAAGCGGGGTTGTCGATGGTGACGCGCATGGTGCGGGCTGCTCCTCGTGAGACGCGACTAGTGAGTGTTCCGGGCGCGGATGTGGGCGACCGCCCGCGCGATGTCCTCGTGGACGACTTCCGGGTCCGCGGCAGCCGCCTGATAGTGGGCGAGGACCGCCTCCATGACCGGTAGCCGGGCGGCCTCCGTCGCGAGCGCCACGTCCTTCACCGCGAGGTCGCTGCCGAAGTGGACGCCCGTGGCGAAGGCGCGGCCCACCGCACCGCCGAGCGGCCCCGCGGCGAGCGCCCCCTTGGCCGTCTCCTCGTCGAGGCCCAGCGCGTCCGCCAGCTTCATCGCCTCGGCCACGAGGGCCACTCCCCCGATGACGGCGGTGTTGACGACGAGCTTCAGCGCGGCCCCCGAGCCGAGCGGCCCCGTGCGGGTCACCGTGCCGAAGCGGGCGAGGATCTGCGCGACCCCGTCCGCGTCGCCGCCCGCGAGAATGCCGAGCCGCCCCGATGCGGCCTTGTCGGTGCTGCCCATGACGGGCGCGTCGACGAGGGTCACGCCGTCCGGCACCCTCGCCCCCAACTCCCTTACGACATCGGGTCCGACGGTGGACATCTCCGCCCAGTGGGTGCCCGGCAGCAACTCCGGCACGATGGCGTCGGCGACGGCACGCACCGCGTCGGGGCCCGCCAGCATGGTGATGACGACGTCGGCGTCGCGCACGGCCTCCGCGGGGCCTGCGGCGAGCCGGGCCCCCTCCTTCACCAGCGGTCCCGCCTTCTCGGCGGTGCGGTTCCAGACCGTCAACGAATGCCCTGCAGCAATGAGTTGGCGAGCCATCGGCGCGCCCATGTGGCCGAGTCCAAGAAACGCGATCTTCTCCATGGATCCGACGCTAGGCCCGCCCGAGAGATGCGACAAGCGAATGTCTAGCATGCGAGCCATGCCCACCTCGCATACCGCACGAGTCGCCCCGGCGACGCAGACGGCCCCGGCCACGCGGACGGCCCCGGCGACGCAGCCCCGGACGGCGCCGCCCGACCTCTCCACCGTCTGGCTCCGCGTCTTTCTGGACGTCTCGCGGCACGGCTCCTTCACCGTGGCCGCCCGCGAACTCGGCTGGACACAGTCCGCCGTCTCGCGTCAGATCTCCTCGCTCGAAACGGCTCTCGGCGGTGTCCCGCTCTTCGACCGGCTGCCGCGGGGC
Organism: Streptomyces sp. NPDC055189; assembly: GCF_053606765.1. Taxonomy (NCBI): domain Bacteria; kingdom Bacillati; phylum Actinomycetota; class Actinomycetes; order Kitasatosporales; family Streptomycetaceae; genus Streptomyces; species Streptomyces sp. NPDC055189. The sequence continues at coordinate 154,454 of NZ_JBSGSG010000004.1, read as the reverse complement.
GTACGCCTGACCGCACACGGCCGTACGCTCCTGCCGCACGCCGAGGAGACAGTGGACCGACTGCGTCTCATGCAGCGGGAGTTGACGGCCCTGCGAGACCTGACCGGCGGAACCCTGCGCTTCGGGGCGTTCGCGACGGCGGACGCGGCGCTCGTGCCGCGGGCCATCGCGTCGTTCCGCGCCCGGCATCCCGGCGTGACGCTCATCCGCGAGGAGGGCCTGACGCCCCGGCTGCTCGCCCGCCTCGGGGACGGTGATCTCGACCTCGCGATCGTCTCCTCCACGGGCGGGGCGCTGAGCGGCGACCTGGACGCGTACGAGCTGCATCACCTCCTGGACGAGGCGCTGTACGTGGCCGTTCCGCCCGGCCACCCCCTGGCGGGCCACGCGTCCGTTCGCCTGGCCCAACTCGCCGACGAGGAATGGATCTCCGGCAGCACGCAGGCCGAGGGCACCCTCCTGGAGGAGGCGCACCGGCACGGCTTCCGCCCGCGGGTCGCCCACGTCGTCGCCGAGTGGACCGCCAAGCAGGGCTACGTGGCCGCCGGTCTCGGGGTCACGCTCGTGCCCGCCCTTGCCGCCGAGTCCGTGCGCCCCGACATCACCCTGGTACCGGTGCGCGACGAGTACGCGCCGCCGCGCACCGTGTACGCGGCGACGGCACGGGGCCGGGCGGCTCCGCCCGCGGCGGGGCCGTTCCTGCAAGCGCTGCGGGCTGCTCAAGTCGCCTGAGGGGCGCGGACGCCTGCGTTGTCAGTGGCGTGGTGCACCATCGGAGTGTCCGTCGGATCTTGGAGAAGAGGCCCCATGTCGATCACGAACCAGCAGGTGACCGGGCACGCGTTTCTGCGGGAGTTGTACGGGGATTCCTACTACCCCGATCACGTGCTCGACAAGGGGAAGGCGATCCTGGTGCGCCTCTGCGAGCGCATTGAAGCCGAACGGCCGGGCGACCTCGAAGCGTTGTACGCCCTGACGGCCGTGGCGACGGAGGAGTTCAACGTCCTGGAGGCGGAGTTCGACGAGGCCGGCAGCGAGATCGAGACCGTCGCGCGGGAGGGGATAGCCGAGGACTTCGCCTTTGTGGCGTCGGCCTACGGATTCACCGACGCGGATGTGGAAGAACTGGTCGCCGAGCGGGAGTGGTGAGCCGGCACCTGCCTGCGCGGGCCCCTCAATCGAGTTGACCCACCGTCCACGGCCCGCTTCGATCGGCCTCGGTCCGCACTCTCCCGTCGCACGGAAAGTCCCCCATGCCCTCCACCAAGATGCACGCCCACGAAGCCGACGTCGACACGCCCCTCGTACGTCGGCTGCTCGCCGCGCAGTTTCCCGGCTGGGCGCATCTTCCCGTCGGGCCCGTCGAGTCGAACGGAACCGTCAACGCCATCTACCGGCTCGGCGACGACATGGCCGTCCGGCTCCCGCGCATCGAGGGGGGCGTCGCGGACGTGGAGCGTGAGGTGCTGCATCTGCCGCGGCTCGCGTCCTCGCTGCCCGTCGCCATTCCCGCGCCGCTTGGGAAGGGCGAGCCCGGTGAGGGATTCCCGTGGCCCTGGTACGTCTACCGGTGGCTGGAGGGTGCGAACCCCGCCGTCGGTGGGGCGGGCCAGTCCGCTCTGTTCGCCGCTGATCTGGCCGAGTTCGTCATGGCCCTGCGGCGCGTCGACACCGCCGGCGCACCTGCCGCGTACCGCAGTGGGCCCCTCGCGCCCCGTGACGCCGAGACCCGTGACGCGATCTCGCAGCTCCACGGCGTCATCGACACCGACGCCGCGACCGCGGCCTGGGACGCGGCCCTGCGCACGCCCCGGTGGGACGGGCCGCCCGTCTGGGTCCACGCCGATCTGCAGCCGGGGAATCTGCTGACCGACGGCGGACGGCTCAGCGCCGTCATCGACTTCGGGTGCATGGGGCACGGCGAACCCGCCGTCGACCTGATCACCGCCTGGAGTCTGCTGACGGCCGAGGCCAGGGAAGCTTTCCGCACCGCCCTGGGCGTCGACGACGCGACGTGGGCGCGCGGGCGCGGCTGGGCGCTTTCGATCGCGCTCATCGAGCTGCCCTACTACCGGACCAGGAACGCCACCATCGCGAGGATCGCGCGCCATGTGATCGAGGAGGTTCTCGCGGATCATGCCGGGGTGGACCGCTAGGGATCCGGGGTGAACCGCCAGGGATCCGTCAGAAGCCCCTGGCGGGCGCCGCCTTCCTGCCGGAATACTGCGATCACCCCACCGGCCACGGAAGGACTCCCGTGTCACTCTCGACCAACGTCTCCCCGCGGCTCGCCGCGATCGGTGTCACCCTTCTGCTCCCTCGCCGCCGTGCCGCCCGCGTCGGCGACCACCGCGCCGGCCGCCACCACCGAGGAGCAGCGCCTCGACCGGGCCGCGCCGCAGGAGATCCTGCGGAGCAGCGGATTCGACGCCGTGGCACCGCGCTTCGCCCGGGCCCTGGAGCGCGCCCACTCGTACGGCGAGGCCAAGCGCGTCGTCGTACGGCAGGGAGAGGCGCTGTGGCGGCGTGCCGTCGACCGGGCGCAGGGGCGGGGTCCCGCAGATGAGCTGAGCCGGGACGACGACCGGCCGCTGTACTGGGCGCGGCTCGGGATGACGCGGGAGCTGCACCAGTGGGAGCCGACCCGCTTCGGGGTGAGCGATGCCCGGCAGCGGTCTCTCATACGGGCCCTGGAGGACGCGTCCCGCGGGCACAACTCCATCAGCTACCCGAAGAAGGACGCCGCGGGCCACCGCCTCAAGCGCATCCTCGTCACCGGCTTCGACCCCTTCACGCTCGACCGGGACGTCCGCATCAGCAACCCGTCCGGCGCGACCGCCCTCGCGCTCGACGGCACCGTCATCCAGACCGCGGACGGGCCGGCCCGCGTGGAGACCGCCGTCTTCCCCGTCCGCTGGGAGGACTTCAAGGAGGGGACGGTCGAGCGCACCCTGCGCGACCGTCTCCCCCGCGTCGACCTCTTCACCACCATCAGCCAGGGCCGCGCAGGCCGCTTCGACATCGAGCGGACCAACGGGGCCTGGCGGGGCGGATTCCCCGACAACGAGAACCTCTCGCGCACGGAGACGGTCCCGGTGGCCGATCCGGCCTCGCAGCCCCAGTGGACGTCCACGACCCTCCCGTACAAGGAGATCGTGAGCGCCGAGACGGGCCGCTTCCCCGTGTACGACAACACCTCGGTGACCGAGATCCCGGCGGGCCAGAGCGCCCCCGTGGTGCGGCCCGACGGGCCCACCGACGGTTCGACGGCCCGTGAGGGCGGCGGCGGCAACTACCTGTCGAACGAGATCGCCTACCGCGCGACGCTCCTGCGCGACCGTCTCGGGCTGCACGACCGCCTGCCCGGCGGCCATGTGCACACGCCGATCCTGCAGTTCGGTGCGGGCAACACGGACCCGGCCACGGGCAAGATCACCGATCCCGAGTTCGTGCGCAACCGCCTCGACATCATCGCGCAGGTGCGGCAGATCCTGACGACCGCTATGGACGCTCGCCGGTAGCGGGAATCCGGCCGCCGGGGCCGGGCGAACCGTCCGGCCCCTGCGGGTCGTCGTCCCCCGTGTCGTCCCCCGCGTTCTCGCCCGCGAGCTCCCGTGCCATCAGCGTCGCCCCGGCGACCGCACCCGGCATCAGGAACACGGCGACGAACGGGACGAGGAAGGCCACGGCCAGCGGGGTGCCGAAGCCCCACGCCAGCATCTTCCGGCCGCGCAGCACCCTGAGCCGGTCGCGGAGTTCGACGCCACGGCGCTGCAGCGCCACCGCGGTGAGCTCCTCGACCAGGAAGAAGCCGGTCACCATGAAGCCGAGCACCGGGACCACGGTCTGGCCGACGACCGGGATGAAGCCGAGGGCGAAGAGCAGGATGCCCCAGATGACGGCCCGCACGACGATGCGCAGGCTGTCGCGTGCGGAGATCCACAGCTCGCGCCAGAGCGGCAGACCCGACTCGGGGGCGAACCCGGCGACGGAGATGTCGACCTTCTCCGACAGCGACTCGTAGAAGGGCTGGCCGATCAGGAGGGTCACGGCCGTGAAGGTGATCACCGAGAGGAGGAGCGCGAGCGCGAAGAGCAGCGCCGTGAGGAAGCCGCGGAACAGACCGATCCACGGCGAGGACCAGTCGTCCGCGAAGGGCGTGGCCCAGCCGACGAAGTCCGTGCCCCAGAGGGCGAGCGCCACGAGTGCCGCCGCGTACAGGAGCAGGGTGATCAAGCCGGGCAGCAGGCCGACTCCGTACTGCTTGCCGTGCTGGGCGACCCAGCGCTGGCCCTTCATCAAGTAGCCGAAGCCTCGTCCCAGATCACGCATGCGGACAGCCTATCCGCCGGTCGGGGGCCTGCGGTCCAGGGGACTCGTGGGGACGCGTGAGGCTGAAGGCCCTCTTGTTGCAAGGGGGTTGAAACGGTAGACCACGCGTACTGACTACTCTCCAGGAGGTACGTATGGGGATATCCCGGCCATCAAGACCCGTTCTGCTCACCACGCTCGCCTCGGCGGGAGCTCTCCTGTTCACCACGCTCGCCCCCGGCAGCGCGACCGCCGACCCCCGCCCGGGCGGCCGCGACATCCTCCGCGAGGGCTCGCCCCTCAGCAGCACGGAACGGGCCGCCAGGAATCCGGAGAGCGCCGCCGACCGGTCGCTGGCGGCATCTGCCGGTTCCGGCCTCGACGGCGGCAAGAGCCGCGGCTATCCCCGCGAGCAGAAGCTCACTCCACCGCCGGTCGATTCGGCCGACAAATCGATAAAGCTGGGCCTTTCCCCCTATCACTCCATAGCCCCGAAGCTGAATGACATCCAGGGCATCGGCGACCGGGTCAGCGTGGAGATCGCGGGCCGTTCGGCGGGCGGGCACCAGCTCTATCTGGTGACGGTCACCTCCCCCGAGTCCGCCAAGGAGACCGCCCGCCAGGAGCGGATGCGCGACCTCATCGAGAACGCGCCCGGCACGGCCGCCAAGGACCCGGCGATCAAGTCTTCCTACAAGACCCCGGTCTTCATCAACAACAACATCCACGGCAACGAGTGGGAGGGCACGGACGCCGCCCTCAAGCTCATCGAGAAGCTCGCGAAGGCGAAGGACGGCACGACGCGAGACCTGCTCGCGCACAACCGCCTCTACTTCAACGTCACGGCCAACCCCGACGGCCGTATCGCGGGCACGCGCGCCAACGCCAACGGCTTCGACCTCAACCGCGACTTCATCACCGCGTCACAGCCCGAGGTCCGCGCGATGCGGCAGATCGCGATCGACAAGCAGCCCGCGGTCATGATCGACCTGCACGGGTACGTCAACGGCACGCTGATCGAGCCGACGACTCCCCCGCACGGCGAGAACTACGAGTACGACCTCTTCCTCAAGAACACCTACGCCAACGCCCTCGGCATGGAGGCCGCGGTCAACGGCCTCGGCTACACCCCCGAGAAGGACGGCGTGGAGCCCGCGATCATCCCCTTCCGCGACCAGGAAGAGGGCTGGGACGACTGGCCGCCGATCTTCACCCCGCAGTACATGCCGTTCCACGGGGCGGTCGCCGCGCACACCATCGAGTTCCCGATGACCGTCAACAACGACGAGTACGACGAACTGCCGGTGCCGGAGCTGCGACGCCGCTCCGCGATCAACGTGGACATCGCGGGCGCGGCGATGTCGGCGACGCTCAAGTACACCCAGGAGCACCGGACCTCGGTGATCGCCGACCAGATCGAGACGTTCCGGCGGGGCGCGACGGGCGCGAAGCAGGTGCCGGTCTCGCCGGAGACCGTGCCCGGGGTGCCCGGCATCGGTCCGGAGGACGTCTACACGACCGACTTCCCGCGTGCGTACGTGATTCCGCGGGGCAAGGAGACGAGGGGCAAGGAGAAGGGTCAGCGCGGCCAGCGTTCGGCTGCGGCCGCCTCGCGCCTCGTGGAGCACCTGCTCGACAACGACGTCCAGGTCCGCAGGGCCACCAAGGACTTCAGGCTCGGCGGCAACTCGTACGCCGAGGGTTCCTACGTCATCGACATGCGCCAGCCCAAGCGCGGACTCGCCAACGTGATGCTCGCCGACGGGCGCGACATCAGCGACAAGGTGTCCACCATGTACGACATCTCGGGGTGGAGCCTCGGGCGGTTGTGGGGTGCGACGGTGGAGCCGGTGAAGGGTGGCTCGCTGTCCGGCGTGCGGTCGGGTGTCGTGGACTCCGCGTCGCGGGTCGGGCATGTCGCGTCGCGCGGGGATCTTCGGCTGCGGCTGGACGATGCGCGCGAGGTGGCCGCTCTCAACTGGCTTTTGGCACGCGGGACTTCCGTGCGGAGGGCTGATGACGGGAGCGTGATCCTGCCGTCGTCGGCGCGGGGTGCGGCGGTCGCGGCGGCGAAGAAGTACGACGTCGCCTTCGACGCGACGAAGGCGAAGGGCGGGTCTTTCGTCCGCTCGACCCGGGTCGCGGCGGCTGTCACTCCGGGTGAGCTGTTCGCCTTGCGGGAGATGAACTTCGATGTGGTGCCGGTGTCGACCGATGTCCTCAACGCCGGGTTCGACTGGAAGAAGTCGGGGGCGGACGCGCTGTTCGTGTCGGCGGGGCTTTCGTACGGTGAGCTGAACGCGGGGGCCAAGGCCGGGCTCGACGGTTTCCTCGCCGGGGGTGGCGGGCTTGTCGGGCGTGGGTCCGAGGGGGCCTCGTTGAACTCCGACGCGAAGTTGCTTTCCGTTGAGGCGGTCTCCGGGAACGGGGATGCCAATGGGGTGGTGCGGGTCGTCAATTCCGGTGGGCCCGTGACCGGGGGTGCGCCTGAGCATTCGTTCGTGTACGCGCCCATGTGGTTTACCGGGCTCGGGAGCGGGGTGCGGGTCGAGCAGTCCTATGGGGGCGGGAATCCGCTGGTCTCCGGGCACTGGCGGGGGGTTGACGGGGCGGGTGGCCCCGCGGATGCCGCGGGGCAGGCTTCTGTCGTCAGCGGGGCCGCCGCGGGGTCCCGCGTGGTCCTCTTCGGCACCGAGCCGCTGTTCCGGGACCACCCGAAGGGGGTGTTTCCGCAGGTGGGGAGGGCGTTGCTGAGCGTGGGCTGAGGTTCGGGCGGTCCCTGCGGGGCTCTCCCCAATCCCGCCCCTTCCCGGCTGTATCCATTGGCGGCTCCGCCGCGCAGGGGCTCCGCCCCAGACCCCGGTCCTCAAACGCCGGACGGCTGAAAAGCTTCCCGGACCGGCGGAAATTCCAGCCCGTCCGGCGTTTGAGGACGAACTCGGCGAAGCCGGTGATGACGGCACGTACAAGGCCCCTGCGCCAGCGGGTTTCTGGGAAGGGGCGGTTAGGGGAATCGAAAAGCCATGACCCGTGAAGTCAAAGTGCAAGGCACCACCGCACCGGGATACGAAGCCGTCCGCGACGAGTTCACCGCGCTACTCGCCGGAGAGAAACCCGATCACGCCGCTCAGCTTTCCGCGTACGTAAAGGGACAGCAGGTCGTCGACCTGTGGGTCGGGCCCGACACCGGGCCCGACACCCTGTTCGCCGTCTACTCCTCCACCAAGGGCGCCGCCTACCTCGTCGTCGCCCTCCTCGTCCAGGACGGCATCCTGGAGCTGGACCGCAAAGTGGCCGACTACTGGCCGGAGTTCGCCGCCGAGGGCAAGGGCGAGGTCACCCTCAGGGAGCTTCTCTCGCACCGCGTGGGCATCGTCGGCACCGACTCCGGGTTCACCCCGGAAGAGGTCGCCGACGACCGCGCCATCGCCGCCCGCCTTGCGGGACAGCGGCCGTACTGGCGCCCGGGCACCGCCTTCGGCTACCACGCCCTCTCCATCGGCGCGCTGACCGGCGAGGTCGTGTTCCGGGCCACAGGGCAGACACTGCAGGCGCAGTACGAGGAGCGGGTCCGCGCCCCGTTCGGCCTCGACTTCTACCTCGGGCTTCCCGAGGAGCTCGAACCCCGCTTCCGGCCCGTGCTGCCCATGATCCCGACCGCCACGGAGCAGGCTCTTCTCGACGCGCAGCCGCCGCAGCCGGGCACCTTGAACTCCATCGCCTTCAACCGCAACGGCGCGAAGCCCACCAGCCTGGAGGCGTTCCCCAACTCCCGCCGGGTGCGCGCCCAAGGTCCCGCGTCCGCCGGCGGCGTCGCCTCCGCGCGCGGCCTAGCCGGGATGTACGCGGCTGCCGTCAGCGGGCTCGACGGGCGGAGTCCGCTCCTGAAGCCGGACACCGTGGCCGAGTTCGGGCAGATCCACTCCATCGGGCACGACCTGGTGCTGCAGGCCCACAAGTCGTACGGGGTGGGGTTCCAGAACACCGCCGAAGCCGGGTACCCGTTCCTCGGCGCGGGGTCCATCGGACACAAGGGCGTGGGCGGCTCACAGGCGTTCACCGATCCCCGCAGCGGGCTCGCCTACGGCTATACGCGGCGCCGGTTCCCCTTCCCCGGCGGGCCGACCCCGCAGGACGAGCCCCTCGTGCGGGCGATCCACACGGCCGCCGTGAGCCGCTGAACGACTGAGCGGCCGAGCGGCTGAGCGGCTGAGCGACATGGCGGAGGGCCGCACCCCTTGTCCGGGGTGCGGCCCTCCGTCACGGATGCGAGGAGACGGTCAGGCGACCGCGAGCTCCACCTTGATGTTGCCGCGCGTGGCGTTCGAGTACGGGCACACCTGGTGCGCCTTCTCGATCAGGGACTGCGCGGTGGCCGTGTCCACGTTCGGGATGGAGGCGACGATCGCGACCTCCAGGCCGAAGCCGCCTGCCTCGGTCGAGCCGATGCCGACCTTGGCGGTCACGGTCGAGCCGGAGATGTCGGCGTTCTCCTTGCGGGCGACCACGCCGAGCGCGCCCTGGAAGCAGGCGCTGTAGCCGGCCGCGAAGAGCTGCTCGGGGTTGGTGCCCGCGCCGCTGCCGCCCATCTCCTTCGGCGGGTTCACGACTACGTCGAGCTTGCCGTCGTCGGTGGCGACGCGGCCGTCACGGCCGTTCTCGGCGGTGGCGACGGCGGTGTACTTGACGTCGATCTTCTGGATGGACATAAGTGCCGGTTCCTCCTGAGATGTTCCGCGATGCGCGCCCACAGTCGCGACAATGTGGAATCACTTTATCGGATGCCGGAAAATAACCTCCGGCGGTGCGTCTCGCGTGCCCTCGCCTCAGGCCAGGGAAACGACCATCTTTCCGGTGTTCTCGCCGCGCAGCATGCCCAGGAACGCCTCCACGCCGTTCTCGACGCCCTCGACGAACGTCTCGTCGTACTTGAGCTTGCCGGAGCGGATCCACTCGGAGACCTCAGAGACGAACTGCGACTGCAGGTCCTCGTGGTCCCCGACGAGCACGCCCTGCAGGCGCAGGCGCTTGCCGATGATCATGGCCATGTTGCGCGGGCCCGGCGTCGGCTCGGTGTCGTTGTAGGCCGCGATCATGCCGCAGATCGTGGCGCGGCCGTGCACGTTCATGCGGCTGATGGCCGCTTCGAGGTGCTCGCCGCCGACGTTGTCGAAGTAGACGTCGATGCCGTCGGGGGCCGCTTCCTTCAGCTGCTCGACGACCGGCTTCGACTCCTTGTAGTTGAACGCGGCGTCGAAGCCGTACTCCTCCACGAGCTTCTTGACCTTCTCGTCCGAGCCCGCCGAGCCGACGACGCGCGAGGCGCCCTTGAGCTTGGCCATCTGGCCGACCTGGGAGCCGACGGCGCCCGCGGCGCCGGAGACGAAGACCGCGTCGCCCTCCTTGAACGACGCGACCTCGAAGAGGCCCGCGTACGCGGTCAGGCCCGGCATGCCGAGCACACCGAGATACGCCGAGAGCGGCGCGGCCTGTGCGTCCACCTTGACGGCGTGCTTGGCCGGGACGGCCGCGTACTCGCGCCAGCCGCCGAAGTGCAGGACGTTGTCGCCCACCTCGTAGCCCTCGGCGTTCGACGCGACGACCTCGCCGACCGCACCGCCCTGCATGGGCTCGTCCAGCTTGAACGGCGGGGTGTACGACTTCACGTCGTTCATCCGGCCGCGCATGTACGGGTCCACGGAGAAGTGCAGGTTGCGGACCAGGATCTGGCCGTCGGCCGGGGCGGAGACAGGGGCCTCGCGCAGCGCGAAGTCCTCCGGGACCGGCCAGCCGTGCGGGCGGCGCACGAGGTGCCACTCGCGGCTGACGTCGGGGAGCTGCGCGGACCCGGGGGCCTCGGGGGTGACGGACATGCGGGCGTCCTCCTCCTGCTCAGACTGCCGTCACCGGCAGGCTGACGTTGCGGAAATGCTTCATGTTGTGAAACAACCATGCTCCTACATATTTCATGATGTCAAGTAACCGGGTAGCCTGGAGTGCATGGCCACCACCAGCTCCCGCACCCCGCGCACCGACCCCCTGACGCTCGAAGTCGTCGAGCTCATCGGCACGGTCGTCGCGCGTTACTACGAGGAGTACGACGCCGCGGCGGGCAAGCACGCCCTCACCGGGGCGCAGGCGCGCGTCCTCGGGCTGCTCTCCCTCGAACCGCTGCCCATGCGGCGCATAGCCCAGAAGCTGAAGTGCGAGCCGTCGAACATCACGGGGATCATCGACCGGCTCGAGGCGCGCGGACTCGTCGAGCGGCGGCCCGACCCGGTCGACCGCCGCGTGAAGCTGGCGGCGCCGACGGAGGAGGGCCTTACGGTCGCCCGCAGCCTGCGCGAGTCGCTGGACTTCGCGCGGGAGCCGCTCGCCGAGCTCTCCCGCGAGGAGCGGCTTTCGCTGCGCGGGCTGCTGCGCAGGATGGTCGGCGAGGACGCGGGCTGACCCTCGCACGGCCGTGACCGACCGCTACGTGCACCACCACAGGAAGCGGTCGCACGTCTCCGACGGTTCCGGATCGGGCGTCGGGTCCGGCTGCTGCGTGGTCGGCGGGGGCGTGGGGCGCGTCGTTCCGGGGGTGTCCGGAGCGTCCGGGGAGTCCGGGGTGCCGGGCGCCTGCGAGGAGGCCGGAGGGGCGGAATCGGGGCCCGTCCCGGCTTCGCCCGTCTTCCCGCCGTCCTCGGCCGTCTTCGACTCCCCGGACTTCTTGTCCTTCTTGTCCTTCGCGGACTCGGACGCCGAAGCCGACGCCGAAGGGTCGGCCGACGCGTCCGCGGCGGGCTCGGCGTCCGCCGCCGTGCCGCTCTCCGGGTCGTCCGGTGTCCGTGACGCGGGCTCGCTCGTCCCGCCGTCCGGCGACGACGCCGCCGCGGGTTCGTCCGAGGGGCCCTCGATGCCGAGTTCGGCCAGGCTCAGACCGCCGGCCGCGAGCGCGAGCCCGGCGGTGATCAGCAGGACCTTGCGGCGTCTGCGCCGGTGCGCCCGGCGACCGCGCTCCCGGCGGCGGCTCCTGCCGCGCGGCGCCTCGTCGTCGTACGCGCGCTCGGAACCGTCCGGTTCGTTCTGCGCGGCGACCGCCTCCGCGTACTCACGGCAGGCTTCGGCCGGGGTTCCGCACCCCGGGCAGGCCAGGGCGCCGTTGAGGTGCCTGTGGCACGGGTGGCAGTAGTCCATGAGGCATGGAGGCTAAGTGAGGCGCGGGTAACAGAGGAAGCCGCTGCCGTGAAGGTTGTGTGCGGAATCGAATGTTCCAGCGGCGCCCGCTTCCGCTATGGGGCAAACCGCCTCTTCCGTGCCGGTCGCGGGGCCCGGCTCGGATCTAACCCGCGAACGCCGGCTGCTCCACGCCCTGCCCGGCGTCCGGCACCACGAGCACGGATCCGGACAAGGGGTGCGGCGCCTCAAGTCCCGTACGGGCGGAGGTGATGTACAGGTCGCGCAGGCCCGCACCGCCGAACGCGCACGCGGTCGGGCGGACCACCGGGAGCTCGATCACCCGGTCCAGGGCGCCGGAGGGGGTGTAGCGGCGGACGGCCGCGCCGTCCCACAGGGCGACCCAGACGCAGCCGTCGGCGTCGACGGCGAGCCCGTCGGGGTATCCGGCCTCGGGCTCGATCGCCACCAAAGTGCGCCGCGCGGAGTCGAGTTGGCCGTCACGCATGTCCATTACGTCGATACGCCGGGTCAGGGTGTCGATGTAGTACATGGAGCGGCCGTCCGGGCTCCACCCCGTGCCGTTGCTGACGGACACGTCGTCGAAGACCTCGGTCACGGTGCCGTCGCCGGTCAGCCGGATCAGGTTGCCGCCGCCCGTCGCCTCGTCGTAGCGCATCGTGCCCGCCCAGAGCGAGCCGTCGGGGGCGACCGCCGCGTCGTTGCCCCGGCGGCCCGGCACCGGCTCGTGGTGCAGCCAGCGGAACGCGCCGCCGTCGGCCATGGAGTCATAGAGGGCCACGCCGTCCCGGAGGTTGACCACCAGGCCGCCGCCCGCGCGCGGCTTCGCGGCGCCGACGTGCTGCTCCGTGGCCATGACCGAGCGGCGCCCGTTCGACGGGTCGTACGTGTGCACGCGGGAGCTGAGAATGTCGACCCAGATCAGCCGCCGGGCGGCATGATCCCAGGTGGGACCCTCGCCGAGTGCTGCCTGCGCGCGTACCGCTATGTCCATTGCCGCAGGCTACCCGCACACCCCCGCTCAGCCCACCCTCCCGAGCTCGCCCCGCAACCGGCGTGCTCTGAGCACCAGTTCCAGCTCGAAGCGGCGGTCGGGATCGTCGACCTCGTCGCCCCACAGCTCCCTGATCTGCCGCAGGCGGTAGCGCACCGTCTGCGGATGCACCCCGAGGCGCGCCGCGACCTCCGGTGCGCCGCCCCGCGTCTCCAGCCAGGCGAGCAGCGTCTCGGCGAGGCGGCGGCCGTGCGCGGGCCCGCAGTGCGCGAGGGGGGCCAGGCAGCGGCGGGCCAGATCCTCGATGAGCTCCTCGGGCTGGAGCAGGACCAGCGCCTCGGTGTGCTCGGTGCAGTGCAGGACCTCGCCGGAGGGCAGCAGTCCGCGCTCCATCAGGCGCACCGCGGCCTCCGCCCAGCGCAGTGACTTCGCGGCGTCGGCGAGCGGCACGGGCGGCCCGATCGCGCCGGACCAGCCGGCCATGGTGCGCCGCAGGAGTTCGGGGCGGCCCGCCGCTTCGGGGTCGGGGACGACCATGCGGGGCTGCTCGGTCTCCATGTCGAGCAGGACGCCCTGGCCCACGGCGGGCGCCACGGCCTCCCTCGCCGGGCGCAGGAGCACGCCGACGGCCACCCGCTCGGGCAGTTGCCAGCCGACGCGGGCGGCCCGCTCGTCGAGCGCGCTGCGGACACCGGGCTGCCGCTGCCCGGAGTGCGAACCGGAACCAGAACCGGAACCGGAATCGGCCGCCGGACCCGCCCCCGATTCACCGCGCCGCTCGGAGAGCAGGAGTTCCATCAACTTCCGCTGCAGGCGCAGGCGTTCGCCCGCCTGCCGGGCCGCGGCCTCGGCGTATCCGCGTACGGACTGGTCGACCAGACCGTCGAGGTACTCGAAGCCCGACTCGGCGAGTTCGTACATCGCCGGTGGCGGGATCTCGATCTGCTGGCCGATCTCGGCCAGGCGGCGCCAGGCGAGCCGCACGCCGAGCCGGTAGATCGCCTGGAGCGAGTCGAGGCTGCGGCCGTGCAGGCCCTCGCCCCTGCCGAACTCCTGGAAGACCTCTAGCGGGTAGCAGGGCCGGCCCTCGGCGGACGCGATCTGCTGGACGAATCCCTCCAGCGCACGGCGTATGCCGATGAGCGCCATGGGCTCGCCCGAGTCGTCCAGGACGACGGGGAGACCCGGATACTCGGCGCGGATCTCCCGCAGGATGTCCTGGGCCAGGGCGGGCACTTCGTCCAGGGCGAGCGCCGCGAACCGCCGGACGAGGACGGGCGGCACGTCGCGCCAGGCCGAGCGGACGGACAGCGAACCCTGGCTCTCGGTCACGGGGACGGCCACTCACTGTCCCCGAGGGGCAGTTTCGTAGTGCACAAGCGGCGTGTTGGGCTGGTCCGGTGTCGCGTTCAGGAGGGCGACGACGCCGAACGCGGCGGCCACGGCGAGTCCCGCGGCGGCCACGACGGTCAGACCGGCGGCTAGCAATCGGTGCATGTCAGGGTCAGCCTCTCTGCTGGAGGTCGTCCCCACCCAGGTCGCGCGGATGTCAGTTGACGTCATGCGCACAGTCCCTTACCGGCCCCGCCCGGCAAGTGCACAGTCTCATCAACGCATTGACACTTCGTCAAGGGTCCGCCTAGCGTTCCGGCCCCATACGGCTCGGTAACACTTCTCACCCGCCCCCAGGAGTGCCGGATGCGCCGCACAGCTTCACCCCTCTCGCTGATTCTCCTCGGTCTGGGCGTCTTTCTGCTCGTCCTGGCCCCGATGCTCGCGTGGTACGTCTCGCCACAAGCCAAACGCACGCCCGTCGACATCGACACCACCACCGTCTTCAAGGGCAGAGGCAGCTATTTCGACACCGACAAGATCAAGACCGTGAACGACAAGAACCTCACGATCACGCGGCAGGTGCGCGGCGACGTGAAGGACAGCAACGACGAACACGCGGTCTGGGACGTGGTCACGTCCGTCGATCCGGACTCGTCGCTTCCGGCCTCCGACCCGCACGATTCGCTCCAGTTCACGACGGAGCGCTGGGTCACCGACCGCGAGACGAACAGGCCGGTGCACTGCTGCGACGAGAAGCCGTACTTCGAGGGCGAGGCTTACCTCAAGTTCCCCTTCGACGTGCAGAAACGCTCCTACATCTGGTGGGACAACACCCTGGGCGCGACCGTCCCGCTGACCTTCCGGGGCACCAAGAAGATCCAGGGGTACGAGGGCTACCGCTTCACCGCGAAGGTGAAGCCCGCGAAGACCGGAACGCGTCTTGTGCCGGGCCGTCTGGTGGGGCAGCCCAAGCGCAGCAACGTGCTCGCCGAGGAGTGGTACGCCAACCACGGCGTCGAGCTGGTGGCCGACAAGCGCACGGGCCGGATCATCTACGCGGCGATCGGCCCCCGCAAGACGCTGCGCGCGCCCGGCTCGGACAAGGACGCGACGGTGCTGCTCGACAGCAAGCGCATCGCGTTCACGACGAAGACGCAGAAGGCACAGGTGAAGCTCGCGGACGACGACAGCAGCCGGCTGAAGCTGGTGGGCGAGACGCTGCCCCTGGGGGCGGCCGTGCTGGGTGGGCTGCTCGCCATCGCGGGAGGCATTCTGGTGCTGCGGGGACGACGGTCCGACAGTGGGACACAAGGGACGAACGGGCCGGGCAGTGCGGCGGAGCCGAACGGTCCGAATGGCGATACGTCCCCAACCACCCTGCAAGCCAGCACGATGTGATGAGACGTCAGCTGTTGAAAGCCCAGAACTTATCACTTCGGTGAGTAGCCGCGTCGAAGACTGCGGCGAAAACTAACGACCCCACCCGAGCACAGTCCCCGCACCACCCCCGCACCACCCCCGCACAGTCCGAGCACAGCGCAGTACGAGCACAGCACGTCCGCAAGCGACCCCCGAACGGTGCAACCCCCCATAAGCGCCTCACGGTTCCGCACCCTGACGAGTTGGAGCACGCATGCCCCAGCACGTGCCTTCTCCGCTGCGCGCCGCCGCCCCGCGGGTAGCGCAACGGCTTCCGGCACTTCCCCCGCAGCCGCGCCGGATCGTTTTTCTCGCCCGCCGCGATCTCGCGAACCCGGCCGCGGGCGGGTCCGAACTGCTCGTCGACCGACTGGCCGACGGCCTGAGCAAGCTCGGCCATCAGGTCACCCTCCTGTGCGGGGGCCCGGCCGTCTCCCGCGACTACCGCGTCGTGTCGGCGGGCGGCGACCTCGGGCACTACCTGCGCTCGCGCTCCGCCTTCACCCGGCAGGTCGGCGACTGCGACCTCCTCGTCGAGGTCTGCAACGGCATGCCCTACCTGGCACCGCTGTGGCACCGCGGTCCCACGCTGTGCCTGGTCAACCACGTCCACACCGACCTGTGGGGGATGCGCTTCCAGGGCGCCCTCGCCCCCGCGGCCCGGCTCGGCCGAAGACTCGAGCACTGGTCGCTCTCCGGCGCCCAGCGCGGCAATCTCCTGGTGGCCGTCTCGCCGTCGACGGCCACCGCGCTGCGCGCGATAGGCGTCGAGCGTGAGCGAATACGGATAGTCCACAACGGGGTCGAGGAGCCGGGGACACTGCACCCCCGCTCGGACGAACCGCTGTTCCTGGCGATGGGACGCCTCGTCGAGTACAAGCGCATCGATCTGCTGCTGCGGCTCTGGGAGCGCGTCAGGCCCGTCACCGGCGGACGTCTGGTGATCGTGGGCGACGGACCCGAGCGGGAGCGGCTGCAGCAACTCGCGGGACCCGGCGTCGAGTTCAAAGGCCATGTCTCCGAGGCCGAGAAGCACCGGTTGCTCTGCGAGGCGTGGATGCTGCTGCATCCGTCGGCCGTGGAGGGCTGGGGCCTGGTGATCACCGAGGCGGCGAGCCGTTCGACACCGGCCATCGGTTTCGACGTACCGGGTGTACGCGACTCCATCGAGGACGGTGTGACGGGGCTCCTCGCCCGTGGCGAGAGTTCCTTCGCAGCCGCCTGGTGCACGCTGGCGCTGAGCGCCGAGCGGCGCAGGGCGTTCGGCAAGGCCGCCGGCGAGCGGGCCACCGGCTATCGGTGGGCCAACTCCGTACGCGAGTTCCAGACGGTGGCCGCCGAGGCGGTCGCCACGCACCAGGCGACGCAACAGGCCACGCGTCCGGTCACGCACAAGGCATCACAGGGGTCCGTGTGAAGGACCCGTCCCTGCGCCGTTCCGTCACCCTCTTCCGGGCCTTCCTGCGCGAGCAGCAGGAGCCCGAGCGGTGTTACACCCTGCTCGCCCGTGACGCCGCCGACCAGGTCGAGGCCTATGGACCGGTCAGGGACCGCGTCGTCGTCGATGTCGGCGGCGGCGGGGGCTACTTCACCGAGGAGTTCCGGCGGCGCGGCGCGCACAGTTTCCTCTTCGAGCCGGACCCGGCCGAACTGGGCGCCAAGCCGCCGGAGGGCTCCGTCGTCGCCGACGGATATCTGCTCCCCCTGGCGGACGGCGTCGCCGACGTCACCTTCTCCTCCAACGTCCTCGAGCACGTGGACGATCCGCAGACGTTCCTCAGCGAGATGGTGCGGGTGACCAGGCCGGGTGGCCTGATCTACGTCTCCTTCACCAACTGGTACTCGCCGTGGGGCGGCCACGAGTGGGCGCCCTGGCACTATCTGGGCGGCGCCCGCGCGCGGGCCCGCTATGAACGGCGTACCGGCAAACCAGCCAAACACACGCTCGGCGAGAACCTCTTCGCCCACCACGTCGGCCCGACCCTGCGCCAAGTGCGGGCGAGGGAAGACGTGTCCGTCGTGTCCGCACGGTCCCGCTACTGGCCCTTCCTGGCCGGCGGCATCACCAAAGTGCCGGGTGTACGCGAGTTCGCCACCTGGAATCTCCTCCTCATCCTCAGGCGGTGTCCATGACCACGGTGCAGGCCCCACCCCCGGCGTCTGTCCGGCCCACGGCTGACGCCCCCGAACCCGGGCGGGGGCCGCGCTCCAAGCGCTGGCTGTTCGGGTTCTGGGCCGTGGTCTTCGGCCTCTTCCTCGCCGTGCAACCGGGGCGGATGACGTTCGACACCAAGCTGGGGGTGGCCGTCGACCCCTGGCAGTTCCTCTCCGACCTGGGCCAGCTGTGGCACGACCGGGGCGGGTTCGGCGGGATCCAGGACCAGTACGTCGGCTACGCCTGGCCGATGCTGCCGTTCTACGGCCTCGCGGACCTCGTCCAGCTGCCGGTGTGGCTCGCGGAGCGGCTCTGGCTTTCGCTGATCGTGGCCACCGCGTTCTGGGGTGCGCTGCGGCTCGCCGAGCGGCTGCGGATCGGCAGCAGCGGGAGCCGGCTGCTCGGCGCGGTGGCCTACGCCCTGTGGCCGACGTTCACCGTCGTCATCGGGTCGACGTCGGCGGCGGCGCTGCCCGGTGCCCTGCTCCCGTGGGTGCTGCTCCCGCTGACGAACGACCGCATCAGCGCGCGCTCGGCCGCCCTGCGCTCGGCGCTCTTCATCCCCTTCATGGGCGGTGTGAACGCGGCGGCGACGCTGGCGTCCCTCCTCCCCGTGGGCCTGTATCTCCTGTCGAGACCGAACGGGCCGCGCAAGCGGAAGCTGATCCTCTGGTGGGTGCCCGGCGTCATCCTCGCCACCGCCTGGTGGGTGGTGCCGTTGTTGATGCTCGGCATCTACGGCGAGAACTTCCTTCCGTTCATCGAGACCTCGGCCACCACGACCGGCACCATGTCGGCCACGGAGACACTGCGCGGCGCCGGCAACTGGGTCGCGTACCTGAACTTCGGCGAGGCGTGGCTGCCCGCCGGGTGGGCGGTCGCGACGTCCGTGATCGTCGTGCTCGGCTCGGCGTTCGCCGCGGCCCTGGGGCTTGCCGGGCTCGCGCGGCGCGATCTGCCCGAGCGGCGCTGGCTCGTCCTGACCGTGCTCTCGGTCGTGCTCGTCACGCTCGCCGGGTACGGCGGCGCGTTCGGCGCGCCCTTCCACGACACCGTCCAGTCGTGGCTGAACGGCGGACTCGTCCCCTTCCGCAACATCTACAAGTTCCAGACGGGCCTCGCGCTCGCCCTGGTCTTCGGCCTCATGCACCTCGTGGGCGTGGCCGCGCAGTCGCGCGGGGCGCGGCCGGTGCGGGGGCGGCGCTACGCGCCGCTGATCGCCGCCGTGCTCGTGCTGCCGGGCCTCGCCTTCCCCTACCTGAACGGCTCGATCCTGCAGCCCGGCTCGTTCAAGAAGCTGCCGACCTACTGGCAGGCGACGGCCGACTGGCTGGAGAAGTACTCCCCCGACTCCCGCGCGCTCGTGGTGCCCGCCACCGCGCACGGCATCTACACCTGGGGCTCGCCCATCGACCAGCCCCTCGACGTGCTCGCCGACTCGCGCTGGGCCCAGCGGGACTACGTCCCGTTCGGCACGCCCGGCAACCGGCGCGCGATGGACGCCGTGGAGCAGGCGCTCGCGACGGGCGGTGCCGTCCCCGGACTCCAGGACTATCTGACCCGCGCGGGCCTGTACTACGTCGTCGTACGCAATGACCTCGACCCCGACCAGATCGGCAACGTGCCGACCTCGACCGTGAAGCGGACCCTGGAGGAGTCGGGCTACGACCGCGTCAAGGGCCTCGGCCCGACCGAGACCGGCGGGATCATCCCCAACGACACGCCTCTCCAGGTCGAGGGCCTCTACCCGCGCGAGCGCGCGGTGGAGATCTACGCCCCGAAGTCGGGCGCCGAGCGGCCCGGACAGGCCGGGATCAAGCCGGTGTCGAACACGGCCGTGGTGAGCGGCGGCCCCGAGGCGCTGCTCCAGCTGTCCGCCGATCCCTCGATGCGGGACCGCCCGTCCGTCCTGACCGGTGACAACCACCCGGGTGTCGGAACTCCCGCGCTGCAAGCGGTCGGTGACGGTCTGCGCCGCGCCGACACGCGCTTCGGCCTGGTCAGCTCCAACACCTCTTATACGTACACACCGGGCGAACGCAACGCGCCCGGGGCGCTGCAGGATCCGGGCAAGAAGCCGCACCAGATCCTGCCCACCGACGGGATCGAGCACCAGACGACGGCGGTGCTGCGCGGCGCGAAGTCCGTGACGGCGTCGAGCTACGGCAACTGGCTCTTCCACCTGCCGCAGTACGACCCCGTGAACGCCTTCGACGGCAACCCGAACACGGCGTGGGCCGAGGGCAGCCCCGGAAAGCCCAAGGGCGCGTGGATCAAGGCGGAGTTCAGGTCGAAGGAGTCGATCCCGTCCTCGATCAAGGTCATACCGCTGCCGCAGGAAGGTATGCGGGCCGCACCCACCCAGGTGCGGGTGGAGACGGAGCAGGGCAGCCGCACGAGTTTCCTGCAGCCCAACGGCATGCGGCAGAGCATCAAGGCGCCTGCCGGTGAGTCGAGTTGGCTGAAGGTCACCATCCTTGACGCGCAGATCGGCAAGGAGGGTCTGACGGGCGCCGGGTTCTCGGAGATCACCGTGCCGGGCGTGCGCGTGACGAAGCTGCTCCAGCTCCCGAAGGACACCGGGTCCGCCGCGGGCCGCGAGGCCGCGGCGGGCGCCGACGCGACGACGTACTCGATGCACCGTTCCTCCGACCCGGGCGCGCTGAACGCGGTGAACGCCGAGTCGGGTCTGCACCGCCGCTTCACGACGCCCGCCGAGGGCGAGTACGAGGTGAGGGCGAGCGCGCTCCCCGTTGCGGGGCCCGAGCTCGACGAGCTGCTCTACAAGGTGGCTCCGGAGCAGAAGGACCAGATCATCGCGAGCGCCGACTCCACGTCGAAGCTCGGCGGCGGTCTGTCCCCGCGCAATCTCACGGACGGCGATCTGACGACGGCGTGGATCGCCGGCGACAGTCCGGTGGTCCATCTGAAGTGGAAGGGCAAGCAGCCGATCGGCGAGATCGTCCTGCCGGCGGCGGGCGGACTCTCCACGCGCCCCGAGAAGATCGAGATCAGTTCGCCGGACGGCGCCGCGGTCGCGGGGGTCGACGAGAACGGCAACGCGCGGTTCAATCCGATCACCACGGACGAGCTGACCATCACCGTCACGCAGACCGCACCCCTTACGGTCCACAACCCGGTGGCGGACGCCCAGTTGCAGCTGCCGGTGGGTCTCACCGAGGTCTACGTCCCGGCCCTCGACAAGTTCCGCACGGAGCAGCCGCCGGCCTCGGAGAAGTTCGAGCTCGCCTGCGGCGAAGGACCGGATCTCGCCGTCGACGGCAAGCTGCACGCGACGAGCGCCAAGGGTTCCGTACGGGACCTGACCGAGCGGCGGCCCATCGAGGTGACGCTCTGCTCGCGCGGCTCTCAGAACACGACGATGTCGCTCGGCTCCGGCGAGCACACCGTCGAGGCCGGTGACGCGGGCCCGCTCTCCCTCATGGACGTCTCGCTGACGCAGGGGACGCCGGGGACGGTGGACAAGGAGTCGCGCTCCCTGAACATCAAGGACTGGCTCGGCGACCGGCGCGAGGTGTCGGTGGGCGCGGGCTCGGCCTCGTACCTCTCGACGTACGAGAACATCAACGACGGCTGGAAGGCCACGCTCAACGGCAAGGAGCTGTCGTCCGTACGGCTCGACGGGTGGCAGCAGGGCTTCCTGATCCCGCAGGGCGAGGGCGGCACGGTCAAGCTGTCCTACGAGCCTTCGCGGATCTACGAGATCGGTCTGATCGGCGGCGGTGTCGGCGTGCTCGCCCTGATCGGCCTGGTCCTGTTCCGGCGCCGGGAGCCGAACCCGGACGGACCGGACCTGGCGCCGCCCGCGCCGGGGCTGATCCTGGGCACGGTGGCCCTGACGCTGGTGGGTGTGGTCATCGCGGGCTGGTTCGCGCTGCTCGTGCCCGCGCTCGCGCTGCTCGCGTGGCGCCGGCACGCGCTCCTTGTCCCGCTGGCCTTCCTCGCGATGGCGGGAGCGGGGATCGTGGCTGCCGTGAATGCCGGTGAGCCGACCACGTCGGACGCGGGTGCGTTCAGTCCCGCCGCCCAACTCCTCGCGCTGATAGCGCTGTTCGCGGCGCTGGTGAGTGTGCGGGGCGCCGCCGCGGGGGCCCGTGCCGACTCCGGGGACTCCGATGGAGGCGGCACGACCGCCGCGTGGGAGCCGCCTCCGCACCAGCCGCCGCCCGCCACTGTGCCGGTGATGCCTCCGCCCGCGAGCGGCGGCACGCACACGCCGCCCCTCGGGCCCGACCAGGACCCGGGCACGAGGCCGCTGCCCCGCCGCAAGCGCGGGGAGAGCGGGCCGGGTGCCGAAGCGGGCGATGGCGGCAGTATGGACGCGGGCGGCGCGCCGCAGGCCGCGAGCTCGACCATCTCCGCCAGGGGCCCCGCGTCCGCACAGGCGGAACTTCCGCCGCCGGGCGCGCGGACCGCGCGGACCACGCGCTTCAGGCGGCGCAGGCCAAGGACGACGGAGGGGCTCGCGGGAGCCGCGGCGCCGTCCGCCCCCGGGGAGGACACCAACCGATGACCGCACTCGATCACCCGGCACGTCACGCGGACGGACCCGAACGGCCCCCGGAGCGCGTGCCGTTCCCCGTCGTCGACGAGGTCGCCCGGCACTGCCTCCAGGAGGAGGAGCCGGAGACGGTACACATCGAGGTCCACCTGCCCGGCACCCCGGACCCGGACCGCCTGAAGGCCGCGTTCGCCGAGGCCCTGCGCCGCCACCCGCGCATCCTGATGCGGGAGGCGCGGGGGCCTTGGTACCGCCGCCGCTACGAGTGGGAACTGACGGCGGCACCTGACGTGGAGGTGGTGACGTTCCCGCCCCCGGAACGGGACGCCCTCAAGAAGGCCCGCACCCGCTCCCTCTCCGAGGCACCCCCTTTGTCGGCGTCCCCACCGATCCGCCTGGAGGTGATCGCGGCCGAGGAGGCCGGGGCTACGACCGCCTCCGGCGGGGTGGACAGCAAGGGCGGGACAGCCGCCTCGCGGAACGACCGGGCGAACGCCGCCCCCGGCCGGGACGACGACACGAGCAGCGAGGACACCGCCCTCGGCGGGGCGAACGGCACAGGCTCCGTGCCCGCCCCGGGCACGACCGCCGCCCCCGGCGGCGACAACGCGGGCGCCCGGTCGGGCGAGGGCGGCAGCCCCGGCGACACCCCGCTCCCCGGGGCGGGGGTCAGCAGCCCCGGCACCGCCCCCGCACCCGCCGGCTCAGGGCGCCCCGCCAGAAACGGCAGTGTCCTCTTCCTCACCATCAATCACACCGCCCTCGACGGCCCCGCCTGCCTCCGCGTCCTCGCCACCGCCGCCGAGCTGTACGGCGGGCAGGACAACTCGCCCGCCGCGCCTCCTCTGCGTACGCCCTCGCCCTCCGCGCCCGAGAGCGACACGGAGGCGGTCGGGGACGCGCCCGGTGGCTGGGCTCCGCCTGCCCGTGTCTCGCGCGGGACGCCAGAGCCCTCTCCCGGCAACGGCATGCTCGTCGCCGAGCTGGCCGTGCCGAAGCGGCCCAAGGGGGCGCCGTTCACCGTCAACGACCAGCTCATGGTGGCGACCGCGCTGATGATCGCGCACTGGAACCGGGAGCACGGGGCGCGGCCGAAGCCGTTCCGCATCACCATGCCCGTCGACGACCGCCCCCGCAGCATGGACATGCCCATCGGTAACGGCACCCGCCTTGTGGAAGTGCCGTTCACCGCGGCCGAGTTGACCTCCGAGGACTGGGGGCCCGAGGACATCGGTGCTCTCCTGCGCCGCACCGCCGAGCGCACCCGCGCCCTCAAGGCACTGCCCCGCCCCCAACTCGGCCGCGGCGCCGCCCTGCTGACCTCGCCCGTCCTGCCCGTCACCCTCAGGGCCGCCGTCACGCGCGGCCTGCGCAGGGCCGCCGCGCCCTGGACCTCCACCACGCTGCTCAGCAACATCGGGCGCGTCCCCTACCCGCTCGACTTCGGCGACGCCGGACGCGCGCACGCCGTCTGGTTCTCCGCACCCGCCCGTCTTCCCCGCGGCCTGACCGTGACCACGGCGGCCACCGCGGGGCGCCTGCACGTCGCCCTGCGCTGGTCGAAGACCCTGCTCAGCAGCGGCGACGGAGCCCACCTGCGCGACCTCTTCGAGCACTATCTCCACGCCACGGAGCACACGGAGGAGGGAACGAAGCAATGACGAGCACCAGTACCGCGCCCCGCGATCTGCGCGACTTCTACGAGGACCCCTCCGTCCCCGTCGCGTCCGGCGACGCCCGCAGCATCCGCCAGGCCCGGATGCTCGCCGACGCCATCGGTCCCGCGACCGCCCACACGTCCGTCGTACTCGACATCGGCTGCGGCGACGGCACCGCGGCGGCGACCGCGGCCCCGCTCCTCGCGGGCCACCGCGTGGTCGGTGTCGACTGGTCGCAGGACGCCCTGAAGCGGGCCCACGCGCATCTGCCGTACGTCGTGCGCGGTGAACTCACCGACGGCGGGCTCCCGTTCGCGGACGGCGCCGCCGACGCCGTCCTCTTCAGCGAGGTCATCGAGCATCTCGTCGACCCCGACAGCGCGCTCGACGAGCTGCGGAGAGTGCTCAGGCCGGGCGGCCATCTGATGCTGTCCACGCCCAACCTCGCCGCCTGGTACAACCGCGGGCTCCTGCTCGCGGGGGTGCAGCCGGTCTTCTCGGAGGTCAGCCTGCGCGGCATCCACGGGAGGCCGGGCAGCGAGGTCGTCGGACATCTGCGGCTCTACACCGCCCGCGCGCTGCGGGAGTTCGTCGCCGCGTCCGGCTTCGACGTCGTACGGGTCGCCGGTGCGCCCTTCCACGGCGTGCCCCGTCCGCTGCGCGCCCTGGACCGACTCGCCTGCGCCGTGCCGAGCGCCTCGTCGATCC
Source organism: Streptomyces sp. NPDC055189 (assembly GCF_053606765.1). Classification (NCBI taxonomy): domain Bacteria; kingdom Bacillati; phylum Actinomycetota; class Actinomycetes; order Kitasatosporales; family Streptomycetaceae; genus Streptomyces; species Streptomyces sp. NPDC055189. The sequence continues at coordinate 130,173 of NZ_JBSGSG010000004.1, read as the reverse complement.
TGCTGCTGCACGCCCGAAGGGCGTAACGCCATGTGGTGGGGTGTGACCGCCGCACTGCTCGCGAACGTCCTCTACAGCACGGGGTTCGTCCTGGAGAAACGTGCCCTCACCGCCATGCCGTCCGTCAGCGTGCGCAGCCCGGCACGGCTGCTCAAGCAGGTGATCTCCAGCCCGCTGTGGATCGGCGGATCCCTCGCGCTCGCCGCCGGGTTCGGCGCGCAGCTCGCCGTCTACCGGACGCTGCCCATCGCCGCCGCGCAGGGCATCTTCGTCTCCGGACTCGTGCTCCTGCTCCTTCTCTCCTCCGTGCTGCTCGGGGAGCAGACCTCGGGGCGCGAGCGGTACGCGGTCGGGGCCATCCTCCTCGCGCTGCTCATGGTCGTCCTCTCGCTGAGCGAGGAGTCGGACACAGTGAGCCGCAGCGCGCCCGTGCCGCTGGTCCTCACGGTCTGCCTGCCCTCGCTGGCCGCGGGGGTCCTGCTCTACGGCTCTGCCGAGCGCCGCGCGAAACACCGGCACCGGCTCCCGACGACGGGCGTGGAGTACGGGGTCGCCGTCGGGCTTCTCTACGGAGTCAGCTCGCTCGCCATCAAGGGCGTGTCCAGCTACCTGACCACGCAGGGCCTCGGCTCAGCGCTGCTCCACCTCCTCGCCTCCCCGTATCCGTATCTCCTGCTGTTCACCGGGGCGTTCGGCCTGGTCATGTCCCAGGCGGCGCTGCAGCGGTGCCGGGCCTCGCTCATCGTCCCGGTCTGTACGACGGTTACCGCGCTGTTCACCGCGGTACTCGGGACGCTGGCCTTCGGCGAGCCGCTGCCCGACGAGCCGCTGCGGCTCGCCCTGCGGATCGCGGGCACGGCGCTCGCGGTGTCCGTGCTCCTCGCCATGCCCAAGCATGACGCGCCGCCGCCCCAACCAACGCCCCCCACAAAGGAGTTGACGAGCTGATGAACCCCGAAGATCCGCTCCTGAAGATCCTCGCCTGCCCGCTGGACAAGGGGCCGCTGCATCTCCTCGAACCGGCGGAACCCCTCGTACCGGAGGAGGTGCTCTACAACCCGCGACTGCGCCGCCGCTACCCGATCGTCGACGGCATACCGCAGCTCCTGCCCTCCTCCGGCGAGCAGCTGTCGGAGGACGAGCACGAGCAGCTCCTGAAGCGGATATCCACGTGACGGGCCCGCATACGCCCGGGGCGGGCCCCCACAAGTCCGAGGCGAGCCCCCACAAGACCGTGGCCGCCCGCCTCGCCCCGCACCTCCCCGCCCGGCTCATCGCCTCCCTGGCCCGGCTCGTCTACCCCCGCTTCGAGCCGGAGCTGGCCCGCCTCGCGGACCTCTGCCCGGCCGGCTGCGGCACGGCGGTGGACGTCGGCGGCTGGTACGGCCCCTGGTCGCGCCGCCTTGCCTCGCGTGCGCGCCGCGTGGTGACCGTGGAGCCCGTCCCGCACCTGGCCCGGCTCCTGGAGACCTCCACGCCCGGCAACGTACGGGTGATCCAGGCCGCGGCCACCGACCGCCCCGGCACGGCCCGGCTCTGGCTGCCGCGGGGCGACCGCGGCGACCGCGGGGTCTCCTCGCTCATCCGCAGGGACATCCACGCCGAAGCGGTCGACGTGCCCTGCCTCACCCTGGACGGGCTCGGCCTGCGCGACGTCGACTTCATCAAGATCGACGTGGACGGCAACGAACTCCCGGTCCTGCACGGCGCCCACGATCTGCTCACCCGCGACCGCCCCGCCCTCTTCATCGAGCTGGAGTCCCGCATCCAGCCGATCGAGCCGATCGTCGAGCTGCTCACCCGGCACCACGGCTACCAGGGCTGGGTCCTGCCCCACCGCACCTGGCTGCCGCTGGCCGACTTCGACCTGGAGGCGCACCAGAACGACACGTCGTACGTCGTGTCGCAGGGGCTGCTGCGCAGGGTCCTCACACCGCGCCGCCCCCGGTACGTCAATTCGGTCCTGTTCCTTCCCGGCGGGCGCCGCCCCGGAGTCGCGGCGGTGCGCGACCATGGAGCACATGTCCGCTAGTTCCGCCGCCGGGCCAGGCCCCGGCCCCAAGCCCTCCGGCCCTTTCACTCCGCTCGACTTCCAGCTGGTCCTGCTGCGCCGCATGGCCGACCACAACCCGGACCTCGTGGAAGCGGCCCGGCACGAGCTCGGCGTCTCCATCGCGGACATGCGCGAGGCCAACCGCCGCTGGCAGGCGATGACCCGTTCCGCCCGCTCGCGGGGCGCGGCCTCCCGCTACCGCTCGATCCTCGGCGCCCCCGAAGCCACCGTCACCCGGCAGATCGGCGACCTGGAGTGCGAGGCCCTGCTGTGGCCGGTGCCGCTCTGGCCGACCCTGCGCTTCGAGGTCCTGCGCGCACCGAACGGCTCGGTGTGGAACGAGTGGCTGATCCGCGCGCCGGGCACCGCGGGGCCCGCACTGCGCACCCTCGACGACCTCACCCCCTGGTCGTGCACGGTCGACGAGGCCGCCCGCGCGTTCGCCCCGGCCCGCCCCATGGAGGGCACGGCACCCACGCGCTGGCGGCTCGCCTTCACGGGACCGGACGGGGCGGGTCAGCCGCGGCGCTGCGTCGCGGAGTTCACCTGGGGGCTGCTGCAGCGGCTGTCGTTCCCCGACTCCCCCGGCTCCCCCGGCTGACGCCGCGCAGTGCCGTCGCCCCGACGGCCAGGGCCAGCGCCACGAGCAGCGCGCTGACCCACAGGGGCGAGCGGTGACCGAGTCCCGCCGCGAGGGCGAGGCCGCCGCCGGCGGGACCGATCGCGGCGCCCACGTTCAGCGCCGCCGTGGCGAAGCCGCCGGAGAGGGTGGGGGCGCCGGTGGCCGCGTACAGCGCCTGCGTGATCAGCGCAGAGCCGACGCCGAAGGACAGCGCGCCCTGTACGGGGACGAGCGCGACCGCGACCGCCGGGTTCCCGGCGGTCAGCGCGAAGAGCACCCACCCGGCGAGCAGCGCGACCGCGCCCGTGACGAGGAACGGAACGGGCCGCGCGTCCGCGAACCGCCCCGCGACCGTGACCCCGATGAAGGACCCCGCGCCGAAGAGCGCGAGCAGCGCGGGCACCCAGCTCTCCGAGAACCCGGTGACCTCGGTGACCACCGGCGAGAGATAGGTGAACGTGCAGAAGGTCGCGCCGTTCACCAGCGCCCCGAGGAGCAGGGTCACCACGAGCCGCGGCGCGCGCAGCGACCGCAGCTCCCCGCGTGCGCCCGTGCCCGCCGTGCCGGGCGCACCGCCGGGCACGGACCGCAGGATCGCGAGGACGGCGGGCACCGACACCAGGGCCACCGCCCAGAAGGCGGACCGCCATCCCCAGAACTGCCCGAGCAGCGCGCCGCCGGGTACTCCCGCGACACAGGCGAGGGTGACGCCCCCGAGCAGCACCGAGGTGGCCCGCCCCTTGGCGTCCGGCCCGACCATGCCGACGGCGGCGACCAGGGCCACCGCGAGGAACCCGGCATTGGCGAGCGCACCGACGACACGGGTCAGGAGCAGCACGGCGAAGCTGTCGGTCAGGGCGCCGACGACGTGGACGAGCAGGAAGGTGACGAGAAAGCCGAGCAGCGCGGTCCTGCGCGGCCAGCGACGGCTGAGGAGGGCCATCACCGGGGCGCCGATGACCATCCCCACGGCGAAGGCCGAGGTCAGCGTGCCTGCGGTCGAGAGGGATACGTCCAGGTCGGCGGCGATGTCGGGGCCGAGACCGGAGAGCATGAACTCGGAGGTGCCTTGCGCGAAGACGGCAAGTCCGAGCATGTAGAGGGAAAATGGCATGAGGAAACTCCGCGAAGGAAAAGTCAGTCCGCACGAGAGCGCCCCGTAAGGGGCGCGGAGAACTGCACGATCAGCCACGACGCACCCGCAGTCGAACGCTGCAGTCCCGACAGAACTACTTGGCCACCGGACATGCCGGGCCGGTGGCTAGGGTCTGTCGGACTCGGGACTGGACATGGCGGCAGAGTATGCAGCCCCTGGCCGCCGCGTCCATCCGATTACCCCGCGGCGTCGAGGATCTCCTCGGTCACCGCGGGCAGCGACCCCGGATGCAGGTCGAGGAAGAGGTTGGGCTCGACGAGCTCCAGCTCCATGACGCAGGGGGCATCCCCCTCTGCCCCGTCGACGACGTCGACCCGCGCGTACAGCAACTCGGGCGACCCGGGGACCGCGGCCAGCGCCCGCTCGGCGAGGTCGAGTTCGGCGGGCGTCGGCTGCCACGGCCGGAGGTCGGGATGCGGCATCTTCTCGTCGTCGTACGCCGTGCCCGGCGCGAGCACCGCGCCCTTCTGTATGGCGTGCAGGAAGCGCCCGCCGACGTAGACGAGCGCGCGTTCACCGGTCTCGTCTATGCGCGGCACATAGGGCTGCACCATCGCGGTCAGCCCCTCGCCGTGCATCCGCTCGATGTGCCGTACGGCGGCGTCGTACTCGCCCTTCTCGTACCGGCCCGCATAGCGCGCGCCCGCCCCGGACGTGGGCTTGACGACGAACGCGCCGTCGTCCGGGATCTCCATCGCGTCACCGGGCGCCAGATAGCGCGTGGGCACGACGGGCACCCCCGCCGCCGCCAGCGCCTCCAGGTACCGCTTGTCGGTGTTCCACCGCACCACGGAAGCCGGATTGGCCAGGACGGTGAGCCGCGCGACGCGCCCCGCCCAGGCCACGAACTCGGCGACGCGCTCGCTGTAGTCCCAGGCGGACCGGATGACGACGAGGTCGAACCGCTCCCAGTCGACCCTGGGGTCGTCCCAGGACACGGTGGCGACTTCGGCGCCCGCCGCGCCGAGGGAACGCGCAAGCCCCGGGAGGTCGCGGTCGAGGCCGGTCTCCAGCTGAGGCCTGCTGGTGACCAGGGCAATCGTGGGGCGGTCTGGTGACACGGAGGCCTCCTGGGTTCGATGATCCGCCCCGCAGGCTAACAACTTCTCGTCGTGTTCCCGACAAGCCCCTTCCCCTTCCCGACGTGCCCCTTCCCCAGGTCAGCGGGCACGCAGGAGCGCGGCGAGCGCGGCGCCGCGATCAGCGCGGCGCGTCCACCAGGCGGAGCACCGCGTCGAGACCTCGCACCGCTCCCGGCGCCGCGCCGCCCGGCAGCACGTAGGACCGCAGCCCGGCGCCCGCGGCCCCGCCGTCCTTGGCGGGGTGGTCGCCGACCATCAGGGTGTCCGCGGGGGCGACGCCCAACTCCGCGCACGCGTGGCCGAAGAGACGCGGGTCGGGCTTCTCCGTGTGGTGTTCGTACGAGTGGACCCAACTGCCGAACCAGCGGTCGAGGCCGTACCGGGCGAACGTCGGACGCAGGTCCCAGCCGACGTCGCTGACCACGCCGAGCGCGATGCCGCGTGCGTCGAGCCCGGAGAGGGTCCGCTCGGCGTCCGCGTACGGCAACCAGTGCTCGGGGGAGCGGAGTTGGTCGTAGAGGACGTCTGCGAAGGGGGCGAGCGCAGGGGCGGAGGCGTACCAGGTGGTGAACGCGTGGCGGTGGGCATCGGACGAGACGTCGCGGGCGCGCTGGGCCGCGATGACGGCGGGGTCCGCCAGGCCCGCCTCCAGGGAGGTGAGGATGGCGTCCATCGCGGACTCGTCCACCGGGGCGGGCAGTACGGCGCGGATGCGGTCCTCGTACGCCTTGATCTGGAACAGCGTCCCGGAGAAGTCGAAGAGCACCGCCTCGGGGCGCGTCACCGGGGCGGGGGCCGCGGCACGGATCGGACCCTCGGGGCCTGCGACAGGGAGGACAAGGGGAGTTGGCATGGGGTCTGCCTATCGGCCGTCGCGTAAAGCCGCGATGAAGGCGGTCTCCCGGTCGTGTGCACGCGGCGCCCCGGGGGAGCGGGGCGCCGCGTGTCGTGGCTCAGAGGATGAAGACGCTCTGAGCGGTTTCCGTGTAGTACGTCTCACCCGGGTAGACCAGCCACTCGACCGGCCCGCCGCAGTCGGGGCCCGAGTGGACCTCGGCGATGGCGTCGGTGTGGTTGGTCACCGACGACGGGTACCAGTCGCTTCCGTAGCAGCCGCTCGGGTCCGTGTACTCGGCGCCGTTGACGATCAGGACACCCTCCGCCGCGTACGCCGAGCCCGGCACCGAGATCGTCAGGGTCGCGGCGGCCGCGAGCGCCCCCAGGGTCACGGCCATGCGTCGTCGCATCATGTGTCGCATCACGCGTCGCATCATGTTGAGATCCCCTCCACCGTGCGGACCGCTCCCACGCGATCCGCTGGAGTCACCCAACGTAGGCGATCAGGCACGCCACGTATCCGGCGTGCGGTTGCACTTGCCTCCCGCACGTGCGCCCTTCGCTTCCCCCCGCCTCTCTTCACCGCTCGGTCACGCCACTCACGCACCACGGTCACCAATCAGCCCAACTGCGCCTTTTGCAACGGGAGTTCGTATGATGCGGCCATGGCGAGTCACGGGGATCTCATAGCGGGGCGCTACCGCATCACGACGCCGCTCGGGCGCGGCGGCATGGGCACGGTCTGGCGGGCACAGGACGACCTCCTGGGCCGCGCCGTCGCGGTGAAGGAGCTGCACGTCGACGCCGGCCAGTCGGCCGCCGAAGCCGCGGGCCGGCGCGAACGCACGCTGCGCGAGGCGCGCACGGTCGCGCAGGTGAAGCACCCCGGCATCCTGGTCCTGCACGACGTCGTCCAGCACGACGATCAGCCCTGGCTCGTGATGGAGCTGATCGACGGCCGCTCGCTCGCCGACCGGATGGCCCTGGAGGGCCCGGTCCCGCCCGCCGAGGCCGCCCGTATCGGTCTCGCCCTGATCGCCGCCCTGCGCGCCGCGCACACGGCCGGCGTCCTGCACCGCGACCTCAAGCCCGCGAACGTCCTGCTTGAGGCGGGGACGGAGCGCGTGGTGCTCTCCGACTTCGGGATCGCGCAGGTCGACGGGCAGACGACACTGACGGAGACGGGCGCGTTCGTCGGCTCCCCGGAGTACACCGCTCCCGAGCGCATGGCGGGCAGGCGATCGGGCCCGGAGTCCGATCTGTGGTCGCTCGGGGTGCTGCTCTGCGCCGCCGTCGAGGGCGAGTCGCCGTTCCGGCGCGACTCGGTGGCGGGCGTCCTGCACGCCGTGGTCATGGACGAGATCCGGATCCCGGATTCGGCGGGTCCGCTGGCTCCCGTCCTGCGCGGCCTCCTGGAGCGCGACCCGGAGCGACGGCTGGGCGCGGACGAGGCCGAGCAGGCGCTCCGGGGCTTCCTGGTGGAGGAGCGGATGCCCACCGTGCCCCGTACGCCGGTGGCCCCCAAGCCCGTACAGCCGCCTCCGCCCGACGAGGCGATCGTGCTGGGCGCAGCCCCCGTGCCTTCCGCCCGCCCCCGGTTGCGTACGGCGCTCCTGGCCGGCGCCCTGGTCGCCGCCCTCGCGGTGGGCGGCACCGGCGCCTGGCTGCTGACGCGGGACTCCGGGTCGGGGCCGGAGGCGACGGCGAGCGGCGGCCCCGCCGCCGAGGTGCGCGAGAAGGAGGAGACCGAGGAGCCGTCGAAGACGCCCTTCAAGAGCGCCGACAAGCCGGAGAACCCCGGCAAGAAGAGCCCCGCCGCCCCCAAGCCATCCCCCGAGGGCACCGGCAGGGAAACTCCGGCGGGGACGGACGCCCCCGACGATCCGGACAAGCCCGCCGACACCGACCCGGCCCCCAAGGGCTACCGGACGGTCTCCGACCCGACCGGCTTCAAGATGGCGGCGCCCACCGGCTTCACCCGCTCCTCCGAACCGCCCCGCGTCTTCTACAACTCGGCGGACAACGCCTTCCGTATCGGCGTCCACCCCCAGCTCCTCGACCCGGACGGCCCCCTCGCGGTGATGCGGCAGGCGCACAGGGACGGCCCGTCGGACTACCCCGGCTACCGCGACGGGTCGGTCCGGCAGACCACGCACAACGGCCACCCCGCCGCCGTATGGGAGTTCACCTGGAACGGCGGCTCCGGCGACGGCGGACCGCGCCGCACCTTCGACCTGAGCTGGGACGAGGGCGGCAAGATGTACGACCTGTGGGTCTCCGCACCCGCCGGGAAGGCGGCGGCGGGCGAGCGCCACTTCGTCGAGGCGCACCGCTCCTTCACGCGGACGGGCTGAACCACCGGGCCTTCACACCACCGGCGGGTACGTCCGCCTCAGGCCCGCTCCCCCCTCAACACCGCCCGCAACGTGGGCAGATGGCCGTGCTCCAGGTCCTTCACCGCCGTGACCAGCGTGACCGTCCCGGCCGCCGCGAGCTCGCGCAGGTGCTCGATGCCGTCCCATCGTCACGCGTCTCAAGGCCTCCGCATCTCGAAAATACGAACACGGGAGCAGTTGTTCCCTGGAACAGGTGATCGTTCCGCCAGGGATTGCATGTGACGCATGCGATTGACGATGATTACGGAACGCAAGCAACGGGCTGCAGACCGTAGTTGCCGCGTTCCCGGTCCATGTCCCATACGAGGGCCGGTAGTTGAAAGATCCTGAGAAAGTCCCACAAGGAGAAGCACCACCATGAACATCATCACTGACGTCGTCGCCGGTATCGCCCACTTCCTCGGCTGGCTGATCTGACGTCACCCGGAGACTCGCCCGGGCACGCACCCCGGGTACTCACACAGCGGCGCCGCCTCCCCCGTCCCAGGGGAGGCGGCGTCGCCGCGTTCGGCCCTTCTCTACTTCACCCCCACCGCCCGCACGATCTCCTGCGTGACGGAGCCGCCCCGGTCATCCTTCGCCGAGGCCCGCAGCGAGATGAACTCGGCGGAGCCGGGCACCTTCAGCTTCCCGTCCCACGCGGCCCTGCTGCCGTCGCGGTCCAGGTCGACGCCCTTCCAGGTCTTGCCCTCGTCGTAGGACACCTCCAGCTTTCCGCCGCCGACGGCCCCGGTGTCGACGGCCCCCTTCACGTACTCGGCGAAGATCCCGACGCCCACGGAACGCCCGCCGCGGACATCCCCCGCGAGATCCGTGTCCACGTCGAAGCCGAGGTTCAGCAGGGGCAGGAACGTCTTCCGGTCGGCCGCCGTCTCCTTCGACTTGAAGGTCCACTCCGAGTGGCCCTTCGTGGCGAGCCGCCACCGCCCGGGATCGAGCGTCGTGTCCGTGACGACCTTGTACGTCGTCAGCGCCGGATTCGCGTCCCACACGTACACACCCGAGCTCTGCTTCCGGTCGACCAGCTTCCCGTCCGCGTAGACCTCGCTGACCTGCGTCATCGAGTCGTCGTTCCAGACGTCGCCGAATCCCGTGTGGTCGGGTCCGGAATCGCCCCAGCCGGGGACGTTGAACTGCAGCGAGTTCCCGGTCCGCTGCTGCCCCCAGCCGAGGCCGGTACCCAGCCACGGGTGCCACACGGGCTTGAACCAGTTCAGCTCGCCGTGCTTGCCGCCCCGGTAACTGACCAGACCGCTGCGCTCCTCCAGGGCGCCGGGTCCGACCGACACCGACTCGTGCCACAGCTGGCCGGTCCCGGTGGAGGCGTAGTCCGTGCGCTCGACCGGGTAGTCGATCTTCTCCTGGAAGCCGAATCCGACGTCGAAGGTGTCCGTGAGCGAGTAGCGGAACTCGCCGCCCGCCACCGGCTTCACCGCGTGGAACTTCGTGTCGAGTACCGCAAGTTCCCGCTTGGAGGGCTCGTACGTGAGGTCGCGGGGCACGGCTCCCTTGTGGCCCTCGGACACGTCGTAGACGAAGGGCGTGCGGGACGTCGCCGTCGTCTGCACGGTCCGGCCCGCCTTCGCCGCCGCGAGCAGCCGCGCGCCGTCCGCCGCGTTGACCGTGCCGATCTGCAGCGGCCGGTCGGCGTTGTCGTCCGTGCCGAACCACGCGTTGAGCCGCCCCGGCTCGTCATCGGTGACGAACAGCGCCTTGGCGCCCGCGTCTTGGGCGTACTGCGCGAGCTGAGCGGGCGTCACGTCGGCGGCCGCGGTCCGCCGTACGACGACCGCCTTGCCCTTCACGTCCTTGCCCGCGTACTCGGCCTCGGTGCCGCCGCCCACATCCACGAGCCGCAGCTTGCTCCGGCCGTCGGTCACCGTGCCGCCGGGCTGCGCGACGACCTCGCCGAGGCCCTTCACGTGCAGGGTCGGCTTCCCGAGGCGCCAGACGGTGCGGTACTCGAAGCTGCCGTCGGCCACCTTCGCGGTGGGCGCCGCGAAGATGCTGTCGTACTTGACCGGGACCTGGACCGCGCCCTGCAGCCTGGCGCCGTTCGCCCGGCGGTCGTACTCCATCAGGAGCTGGCGGGTCTCGGTCCGCTTGCCGACGTCCACGCCGACCTCGCGCAGCTTCCGCCCGTCGAGAGTGACCTCGCGGTCCTTGTCGAGGACGATCTCCGGCGCCGTGAGGAAGCCGAGGCCGAGGGAGTCCTTGCCCTTGCTGCCGCGTACGTCGAGGAAGGAGGAGAGGGCGTACGTTCCGGGCTTCAGGCGCAGCTGGAGGGTGCCGGACTCACCGACCTCGGCCGGGAAGGGGTCGACCTGCTCGGCGAGTCGCTGCAGCACCAGACCGGCGCCGGTCGCGGCGCCGTCACGGTCCTTGACGCGGACGGTGAGCGTGTACCGCTCCTCCTCCTTGACCAGGCCGAACGCGGTGTGGGCGACCGGCTTCCCGGCGGCGCTCGCGACGATACGGCCACTGGTGTTGCCGACGGTCGCCTTCGCGCCGTCACCGGTCACCGTGGTCGACGCGGTGCCGTGCGCGGGGACGGTGAGCGTCTTGTCGGCGAGGGTCGCGACACCCTCCGCCGCACCTTCGGCGGCGAGGCTCAACTCCACTGCTGCGTCGGACGAGTTGCTGTACGTAACCGTCCTCGTGACGGGCTTGTTGTCCTCGTAGGGCCAGGAGTAGAAGCCGAGGTCGGCGCTCCCGCTCGCGGTGACCTGCGCGTCGATGGCGTCGGGCACACTGACGCGCCCGGAGCCCAGCTCATAGACGGAAGCGTCGAGTTGCTTTGACGTCGACATCAGCGCGTCCTTGAGGCGTACCCCGCTCCAGTCCGGGTGCTTCTCGGCGAGCAGGGCGGCGACGCCCGCGATGTGCGGGGTCGCCATCGACGTACCGCTCATCTCGGTGTAGTAGCCCTCGCCGGGCGCGAGTTGCGAACGGGCGGCGAGGATGTCGACGCCCGGTGCGGAGAGGTCGGGCTTGAGGGCGTTGTCTCCGTAGCGCGGGCCCTGGCTCGTGAAATACGCGGCCCGGTCGTCGGAGTCGACTGCGCCGATGGTCAGCGCGGAATCCGCGGCGCCGGGCGAGCCGATCGAGGCGGGGGCGCCGTTGTTGCCCGCGGCGATGACGAAGAGGGCGCCGGTGTCCTTGGAGAGCGTATTGACGGCGGCGGCCATCGGATCGGTGCCGTCGCTCGCCTCCTGCGAACCGAGACTCATCGAGACGACCTTGGCGCCGACGTCCTTGGCCGCCCACTCCATCCCGGCGATGATCTGCGACTCGCTGCCGGAGCCCTCGTCGCTGAGCACCTTGCCGACGGAGAGGTCGGCGCCGGGCGCCACGCCCTTCTCCTTGTTGCCCTCGGACTCGGCTCCGCTGCCGCCGACGGTCGAGGTCACGTGGGTGCCGTGGCCGTTGCGGTCGGCGACTTCCTCGCCGGGTATGAAGCTCTTGGTGGCGGCCACACGGTCCTTGAGACCGGGGTGGCCGACGTCGACGCCCGTGTCGAGTACGGCGACCTTGACGCCCTTGCCGGTGAGCCCGGCCTCCCACGCCGCGGGGGTGCCGATCTGCTCGTTGCTCTGCGCCATGTCGGCCTCGACACGGCCGTCGAGCCAGATCTTGTCGATGCCGTCGGCGAGGGCGCCGCGTGAAGTGGCGCTCTTGCGTGCCGACTTGGCGGCGTCCGGCGCGACATCCCGCCAGAACGTGCCCGGCTTTTCCGCCTTCACCGCCACACCGCCCACGCTCGGCAGCGCGCGCACCTTCTCGGCGCCACGGGGCGTCGCCGGACCCGCGTCGCGGCGCGCGCTCTTCTCGTACGTGACGATGAGCGGAAGCGCGCCGCCCTTCTCGTCCCCGAGCCCCTGGCGCATCAGCTCCGTCACGTCGAAGAGCCGCTTGTCGAGGGTGCCGGCGCTCAGATAGGGCCGCGCCTCGTCCGGTACGACGGTGATGCGGTCGCCCGCGATCTCGCTCCGGACGGCTCCGGTGGCCCCGGCGGGCCGGTCGACGGTGACGGTCTTCTTGCCGCCGCCGAGGTCCGTGACGGTGACCTTGTCGCCGGTCACCAAGGTGACCGTGTGGGCGGCGCGGGCGGCGGGGGTGGCCCGCGCCTGCGGTGCGTCCGCGGGGGCGGCGGTGGCGCTCTGCCCCGCCGGGAGCAGCGCGAACGCGAGGCCGACGGCCGGCAGCAGCCTCGCTCTTCGCTTGGCGGGTGATCGGGTCATGGGTGCCCTCTCTTCGTCGGACCCGGGCGGGGGTGGTTCCCGGGTGCTGCGATGAGTGTCAGGGGGCTTGTGTTGCGGGGGTGTTGACCGGTGCTGGCGGGAAGCCGCCAGGGCACCTTCCCGCCAGCCGTGTACGCGCGCCCGCGTTGCCCGTGACTTGGCTGACAGCCGCAAGGGCCGTCCGTGACAATGCAGTTGGCGAGTGTGCGACGAGAGTCCGACGGGGGCGTTGATGGACGATCTGGTGGAGTTCACGACCGACGACGGAACGAGCGTCGTCATGGCCGACGTGGAGGACACACACGGCTCCCACCTCGTCTCCCGCGGCAACGGCCCCTCCCGGGCGGTCCGCACTTTCGAGCAGTCGCTCGCCGGGGCACGCGCGGCCGCGGAATCCGCGCTGCGGGTGTTCCGCGACGGCAGCCTCCGCCCGGACTCGGTGGAGATCGAGTTCGGCGTACGGATGTCGGCCGAGTCCGGCGCGGTGATCGTGAAGGGCACGGCGGAGGGCCACTTGGTGGTACGCCTGGCGTGGACCCCGGAAGGGCCCGCCGCGACGCGGGGTGCGGTGACGACCGCGGAAGCGGCCGCCGCGCCGCCCGTGCCCGCGAGCCCGCCGGAGGCCGGCCCCACCCCGTGAGCGGACCGCCGGGGCCCTCACGCCTCCGGCACCCGCGAGTCGTACCGCGCGAAGCCCCGCCACCGCAGCGCAAGCAGCCCCACGGCGACGACGCACGCGACGCCGCCGCCCACCACCGCCACTCCCGGCGAGCTCAGGTCCCCCACCGACCCCGCGATGAAGTCCCCGAGCCGGGGTCCGCCCGCCACCACCACGATGAAGACTCCCTGGAGCCGCCCCCGCATCTCGTCCGGCACGGCCGCCTGCAGCATCGTGCTCCGGAACACCATCGAGACGGTGTCCGCGCACCCCGCGAGGGCGAGGAAGAACAGCCCCAGCCACAGATTCCGCGTCAGGCCGAAGACGGCGATCGCCGCGCCCCACCCGGCCACCGCGCACAGGATCGCGAGCCCGTGCCGCCGGATCCGCCCGAGCCACCCGGAGAACACCGCGCCGAGCAGCGCGCCCACCGCGGGCGCGGCGACCAGCAGGCCCGCCGTCTTCGCGTCGCCCGCGAACCACACCACGGCGACCGCGGGGAACAACGCCCGCGGATGCGCGAGCACCATCGCGCACATGTCCGTGAAGAAGGTCATCCGCAGGTTCGGCCGCGTGGCCAGGAACCGCAGCCCGTCCAGGACCGAGGCCCGCTTCCTGCGAACCCCCTCCTCCGAGCCCTCCGGCCGCATCGCCGGGAGCCGCCACATCGCGTACAGCGCCGCGCTGAAGGCCACCGCGTCCACCGTGTACGCCGCCTGGTATCCCCACAGGCCGACGAAGAGTCCGCCCAGCATGGGGCCGAGCATCGTGCCCGACGTGGTCGTGATCGACGAGAGCGCGTTGGCCGCGGGCAGTTGCTCGGGAGGCAGGAGGCGCGGGATCATCGACGAGCGCGCCGGTGAGTTCAGCGCCCCGCAGACCGCCTGCAGCGCGACCACGGAGTACAGGAACCACACGTGGTGGAAGCCCGCGAAGGCGCCCGCGGCGAGGGCGACCGAGAGTCCGCACGAGCCGAGCGACGAGTAGAGACCCAGCTTCCGCCGGTCCACCGTGTCGGCGATCGCGCCCCCGTACAGGCCGAACACCACGAGCGGGACGAGCGAGAAGAGCCCCACCAGGCCGACCGAGAAGCTGGAGTGCGTGATGTCGTACACCTGGAGCGAGACCGCGAGGGCGGTCATCGCCTGCCCCATCCAGGAGATGGTGTTGCCGACCCAGAGCCGGCGGTAGTCGACGGACGTACGCAAAGGCGTCAGATCGGCGAGTATCCGCCTTTTCGTGACGGGCTCCCGGGGCTCCACTGGTAGCGGGGACAGCGGGGGGTTGCTGGCGGCTTCGGGTATGCGGGGGCCGTCGGCTTCGTCTTCTTCAGGGGGCGTTTGCTTCACACGGGATGCTAACTGCGCCGCCCGCGACGCGATCAAGACCACCCGTGCGGCGGCACCCCGCCCGGCTCAGTCCAACGCGCGCGCCGCCCGCGGCCACCGCACGATGCGAGTTGGGACCGTCGTCCGGCGGTCCGTACGGTCTGCGCTCTCGGGAGGATCTGCCATGACCGTCAGTCTGGAGCAGTTGCGCCGCTGCCACATCGCCGTCGACCTGGGTGCCGCGAGGACCCGGGTGTTCGTGAAGGGCGCGGGTCTCGTCGTCGACGAGCCGAGCGCCGCCGCCGTGAACACACGGACGGGCGCGCTCATCGCGGTCGGCCGGTTCGCCGAGCAGATGACGGGACGTACGCCGGGCTACATCCGGGTCGTACGGCCGGTCTCCGGCGGCACCGTCGTGGACATCGAGATGGCCCAGCGCATGCTGCGGCACCTGATCGGCGAGAAGCTCCGCCGCAACCTGCGCCGCAAACCGCGCCTTCGCGCCGCCGCCTGCACTCCGCACGACGCGGACCCGCTGGCGCGCCGCGCCGCCGTGGAGACGATGGTCGGGCTCGGGGCGCGCAGGGTCGAACTCGTGGACACGCTCATCGCGGCCGCCGTCGGCTGCGGGCTGCCCGTGGAGCGGCCGGAAGCGACCATGATCCTGGTGTGCGGGGCCGCGACCACGCAGGTCGCCGTGTTGTCGATGGGGTCGATCGTCACCGCCCAGCGGATCCCGGTCGGCGGCGAGGTGATCGACGAGGCGATCGTCCAGCACCTGCGCCACCACCACGAACTGATGCTGCCCAGCCAGTCGGTACGCCCCCTTCAGCTCGCCCTGCGCGGCAACGGGCTCACTTCGCAGGGGCCCGAGTCGACCGAGATCCACGGCCGCGACGTCGCCACGGGGCTCGCCCGCTCGGTGCACGTCGACACCGCCGCCGTCCGCGACGCGATCCACACCCCGCTCACCGCCGTGCTCGACGGCATCGGCAAGGTGCTGCGGGACTGCCCGCCGGACCTGGTGGCCGACCTGGCCGATCGCGGGATCATGATGGTCGGCGGCAGCGCGCTGCTGCCGGGGCTCGACCAGATGCTGCGGGACGCGACGGGGATGCCCGTGGAGATCGCCGAGCGGCCCGACGTGTGCGCCGTGATGGGGCTCGGGGCGATGCTGGAGGGCAAGATCCAGCCGCTGGCCCTCAACCCCCTGTCCGGCTGATCCCGGCTCTCCGCTCCCACGCCGCCCTCCTCCCTCGCTGCTCTGCTCCCCCGCTGCTCCTCTCCCCCAGTTGATCGCAGCACCCCGCTGATCGCAGCACCCCGCGGAAGAGTTCCCGTATGTCGATGACCGTGCAGCTGGTCGGCTCCGCGCTGATCCTGCTCGCCTTCGTCCTGGCCCAGGCGGGCAGGCTCGGCACCGGCACCTGGTCCTACCTCTGGCTGAACTTCGCCGGGTCGGGACTCACGGCGGGCGATGCTCTCTACGAAGAGCAATGGGGGTTTCTGCTGCTGGAGGGGGCATGGATGGTGGTCTCGCTGCTGAGCCTGATCAAGAAGGCGGGGCGCGGCGGAGGCGCCGGGAGCCCGGCCGGTGCCGCGCGATGAGCGGCACCGACCTGCCCCTGCCCCTCGTGCCGCTCCTGGACGCGGTGCTCGGCGTCGGCTCGGACCTCGAACTGCACACCAC
Source organism: Streptomyces sp. NPDC055189 (assembly GCF_053606765.1). NCBI lineage: Bacteria > Bacillati > Actinomycetota > Actinomycetes > Kitasatosporales > Streptomycetaceae > Streptomyces > Streptomyces sp. NPDC055189. The sequence continues at coordinate 114,110 of NZ_JBSGSG010000004.1, read as the reverse complement.
GCTCCAGCACATCGTGGAGAGCGCGGCCGAGCTGACCGGTGCCCGGTACGGCGCGCTCGGCGTCATCGACCCGGCGCACGGCAGGCTGACCGACCTGTTCACGGCGGGCCTGACCGAGGCCGAGCGGGAGCGCATCGGCCCGCTCCCCGACGGCCACTCGGGCCTGCTCGGCACCCTGATCCGCGAGCCGAGGCCGCTCATCCTGGACGACCTGACGGCGGACCCGCGCTCGTGCGGCGTACCGCCGGGGCACCCGGAGATGCACAGCTTCCTGGGCGTTCCCGTGCACGTCCACGACGAGGCGTTCGGCAATCTCTACCTCGCCGAGAAGCGCGGGGGCCCCTTCACCGACGAGGACCTGCAACTCCTGCGCGTCCTGGCGAGCCAGGCGGGCATCGCGATCGGCAACGCCCGTCTCTACGAGGCGGCCAGGCAGCGCGAGCGGTGGATCGACGGGGCGGCCGCGGTCACCACGGCGCTGCTCACCGGCGAACCGGCGGCCGACGCCCTGATGACGGTCGCCGAGAAGGCCCGCGTCCTCGCGAACGCCTCCGCGGGGGTGATCCTGCAGCCCACGGACCAGGGCGGCATGCGGATCGTCGCGGCGGCGACGGCGCAGGACACCGACGATCCGCCGAGCACCGCACCGGCCCCCTCCGCCGACCTCCAGAACGACCTCATCGGCACCACCATCGAGCCCGGCAGCGCGGTACTCGAACAACTGCTCGGAGGCGAGCCGGTGTTCATCGAGGACTCCGCGACCGACCCCCGGATGACCACCCACGTACGGTCCAACTTCGGCCCCAGCCTGATGCTGCCGCTGCAGGCCGGCGGACGGCTCATCGGGACGCTCGCGCTGCCCCGCCGCAGGGGCGAGCGCGCCTACACCTCCGTGGAGCGTCTCCTCGCCACCCAGTTCGCCTCACAGGCCGCCCTGGCCCTCGTCCTGGCCGACGCCCAGCAGAGCAGGCAGCGCCTCGCGGTGTTCGAGGACCGCGACCGCATCGCCCGCGATCTGCACGACCTGGTCGTCCAGCGGCTCTTCGCCACCGGCATGATGCTGGAGTCGACCCGGCGCAGGGACAACTCGCCCCAGGTCGGGACCACCCTCGACCAGGCCGTGGACGAGCTGGAGTCCACCATCCAGGAAGTCCGTACGGCGATCTTCGCGCTCCAGCAGCCGCCCGCCGACGCCCCGACCACGTTCCGCGGCAAGGTGCTGCGCGAGACGGCGGGCGCCGCCGCGGTCGTCGGCGTACAGCCCTCGGTGCACTTCTCCGGCGCCGTCGACACCCGCGTCACGGACCCGGCGGCCGGCCATCTCCTCGCCGCCCTGCGCCGCGCCCTGGCCACCGCGTCGCGCCGCCCCGACGTGACCCGCATCGAGGTCGCGGTGGACGCACGGGCGACGCTCCCCGACGGCCGGACGGCGGTGCGCCTGACGGTGTACGACGACGGCACGACGGAGGGCGCGGGCTCCGGCACGACGACGACGTGGCAGTCGCCTCTCTGACGCCCCCTCGGCAAGCCCCCTCCAGAGGCCGCCCCGCAGTCAGCGCAGTGGCCCCGGCCGGGCAGAAGCCGGAGTCGGGGCCAGCGACTCCACGGTACGGAGCAGCCCTTCGGCGAGGGTCACACGGGGCTCCCAGCCAGTCGCCTGCCGAAAGGCCGAGGAGTCGATCTCCACGCTGTGGAAGTCCATCGCCTCGGCATAGTCCGGTGGTTCGACGGTTTCCACCGGTACGGGTGGCTCCCCCGTACGGGCAGCCACGGCAGCGGCGATGTCGCCGAACAGGTCGCTCAGCCGTACGCCCTGTCCGCTGCCCACCACCCAGTGCCGCCCGGCGAGGACATCCGTGTGGCGCAGCGCGGCGGTGAACGCGCGGGCGACATCGTCCACGTGGATGAGGTCGCGCCGAACCGTGCCGTCCCACATGGTCAGCGGCCGGCCTTCCAGCGCACGCTGCGCCATCACGGAGACAACGCCCTTGGCCTCGGCGGATTCTCCGCGCGGCCGCCCGTAGACAGTGGGAAAGCGGAGCGAGACGGCGCGCAGGACGCCCTCCGAACCGGCCGACTTCAGGGTCCATTCGGCCGACAGCTTCTGGAGGGGGTAGGCCGTGTGGGGCGCGTCGGACTCGGACCCGTCGATCCGGAGCGTGTCCTTGAGACCGGCCTGCATCGTCGTACCGGCGAACAGGACGGCGGGGCATCCGCCCGACGTGTCGGAGCCGCCCCGGGCGCGCAGGGCTTCGACCAGGTCGCGCACGGGCTGGAGGTTGACCCGTTCGGCCTCGGGATCGTCGGCGGAGGCGCGCCACGCCGACTGCCCGCTGATGTGCGCGACGAGGTAGATCACCGCGTCGGCCCCGGCCACTGCCGCGGCGATGCTGCCGGGTTCCGTGAGATCGGCGCCGTGGTGCTCGTGCTCGGCCAAGGAACCCGGCGGCAGGACGACGGGTCTGCGGGCTACCGTCCGCAGCCGCACGGGCTGCCCGGCGAACTCCGCGGTGACAGCCGAGCCGATGAACCCGGAAGCCCCCAGGACGACGATCAGCGGACGCCGCGCTTGCCCGGCCATTCAGTTCCCTCGCCATTCGAGGTAGGTGATGGGGGACTCGCGGTGCGGAAGTTTTCGCAGCCTGACATTTCCAAGTCCGCAGAACTCGCTCAGCGCACGGGTTTCACCAGGCCACTTGGGATGCGCTATCTCGTCGAAGGCAAGGATGCTCCCCTCCACCAGATGGGGACGTATGACGTCGAGGATCTCGCGTGTCGGCTCATAGATATCGAGATCGAAATAGGCGAGTGCGACGACGGTCTCCGGGTTTTCCTCCAGGTACTGCGGAACCGTCTTGCGCACATCACCCGGAACCACGAAACTGCGCTGCATGTGACCCAGTGGCTCCGACAGTTCGTGCGCGGTCAGCACCTCCCGCAGATGTGCGATCTCACCGTCGGGAACGGCGAACCTCCCGACTTCGGCGCTCGGTGTCGCGCGGTCGATCTCCGCGATATCGGGAAAGCCCTGGAAGGTGTCGAATCCGATGATCCTGCGGATGGAGTCGTACGGCTCGTAGATGCCGCGAAGAGCGGTGAAGGACGCCAGGTGACGCCCGTGCAGCACACCGAACTCCATGATTGTCCCCGGCACATCGGCCACCATCTTGTAGAGGGCGTCGATGGCGAGCAGATCGGCAAGCTGGTTCCTGCGCAGATACACCGGAAGATTGTCGATGAGGTATTCGACGGGGATGGGCGTCTCGGCCAAGAGGCCCGCAAGCCGCTCCCGTGACTCGCGCTCCCTGTCCGACTCGTGCGGAACCGTGCGCGGATCCCTGTATTCCCCTGCGGTCATGGGCTTCCCCTCTCGTGGAATTCCTCGCCGAGATTAGCAGCGCACCTCTCTTTCCATCACTCATCAGAGTGGGCTTACATGGAATTGACGTTCCGCTGACCGACGTCTTGCACAGACGTGATCAAGCCGTCCCGATCTTTCCTCGAATTCACTTTCCGGGCCTATCCACCGGGCCTTCCGCCTCCCTAGGCTTCATCCAGCACGAACGGCAATTCGATGTTCGTGCACCGCTCCCGTACACAAAGTGCGTGCCACGAGAGGACGGCGGGATGGCGAATCAAATGGGCTGGTATTTCCTTGCCCTGCCCGACAGGACCGAGGCTGCCCGTATCGCGCAGCGGGCGAGCGTCGGCGCCGCGTTCGTGGTCGACCACCCTTCGGGACGCCCCTGGCTCATCGGACACCTCCCCGCCGGACAAGCGGTCATCCACCGCGGCCGCTCGGAGCGGGTGGCCGTGCTGGGCTCCAGCTCGGCGACGCCGGGGGACCTGGCTCGGCACGCGAGGGATCTGGGAGCCGTCTCCTCGCACCATGCGGGCAGCTTCTGCGCCGTGAGCGCCGTCGACGGCAGGCTGGTCGCACAGGGCACTGCTTCCGGCGTACGGCGGATCTTCCACTCCCTGATCGACGGGGTCCGCGTCATCAGTGACCGCGCGGACGTGCTGGCCGAGCTCGGCGGCTTCCCGCTGGACGAGACCACCCTGGCGCTGCGACAAGTGCGGGCGCTGCCGGCGCCGCTGGGCGACCGGGTGATGTGGCGCGGCGTGGAGCCCGTCCCCTCGGGAAGCTCTCTCGTGGTCGACAGGGACGGCCGCTCGACACGGACCACCCTCTGGTGGCGCAGGCCCGATCCGGAACTGAGCCGTGCCGAGGGCGCGAGGCGACTGCACAGCGCGATCGAATCCGCCGTGCACGTGCGCACCCGCGACGGCGCTCCGGTCGGTGCCGATCTGTCCGGCGGCCTCGATTCCACTCCCCTGTGCTACTTCGCCGCGCGGGCGCCCGGCGGTCTCACGGCCACGACCGCCTACAACGACGACCCCGGCGGCATGGAGGACCTGCGCTGGGCCCGTATGGCATTGCCGAGCATGCCCGGCATCCGGCACGTCCTGCGGGACTTGGCCGACCTTCCCGGGTTCTTCGGCGGCTTCGACGGGCTGCCCGAGCTACTTGACGAGCCGAACCAGAGCTATTCGGCCGGCCCGCGCGCCAAGGCGCAGATCCAGGTCGCGGCCAAAGACGGCATCTCGATGTACCTGAACGGGCTCGGCGGCGACCACATCACGGTGGGCCGCCCCAACTGGGAGCACGCACTGTTCCGGAACAGGCCCCTGCTCGGCTGGCGCCGGGCACGCGAGATGCAGATCGCCAGAGGCCAGTCCCTGCGCACCACCTTCCGGCAGCTGAGGGACAACCGCGACTACCGCACCTGGCTGCGGGACGCCAGACAGCTGGCGCTCGAAGGGGATCCGCTGGACGAGCCGCCCAGCCTGGCCGACTGGTCCGTCCAGTTCTCCTGGCCCTCCTGGCTCAGTGACGACGCGGTGGCCGCCATCGGCAAGGCGCTGGAGGACACCTGCGCGCGGCCCGAACAGCTGGGCCGCGACCGTGCGGCGCACATGGAGCTGTACGCGATCCGTGAGGGTGCGCGCATCGTCCGCACCAACATGCAGCTCGGCGCCGTCTGGGGCGTCAGCTACGACTCACCGCTGCTCGACGACCGGGTGGTGGAGGCATGCTTCGCGGTCCGCCGGGAGGAGCGGGTCACGCCGGTGGAGTTCAAGCCGCTGATGAAGGAAGCCATGCGCGGCTCGCTGCCGGATGCGTCACTGCGGCGTACGTCGAAGGTCGGAGGCTCTCCGCAGGCCGTGAAGGGCTACCAGGCGCACTATCCGCGCCTGTTGGAGATGTGCGAGGAGTCCGCGCTGGTCGGCTCCGGAATCATCGACCTGGCCGCCTTCCGGCGCAGCACGCGCCCGCATGCGAGCAAGCCACCGAACTCCCATGTGCACGAGGTCGTCAACTCCAGCGTTTTCCTGCGTAATTACCGTCGTCACGGCGCCGTGCACGGCGGGCCGCGAGTTGCCGACGAGCAGCGCGCCAATGCCTCGTGAGCGCCCGAGCGGCCACCCTCGCGAACGACTGACCACCGCGATCCCGATACCACCGAGCAGCAGCGAGCAGGAGGAAGAGACGATGGCCTTGCGGCTACGCCCGGGGGTCTCCCGGGTCACCACCGAGTACGGCTCAGTGCTGCTCGACGAAGTCGACGGCCGTTACTGGGAGGCGAACGCGACCGCGGCGATGGTCCTCGACGCGATCGAGGACAGCGGCGAAATCGAGAGCGCCGTCAGCGTGATCGTGAAGACCTTCGACACCGACGCGGAAACCGCCCGGGGCGACGTGCGCCTCGTCGTCGAACAGCTGCGCCGGTTGGGGGTCGTCGCCTGATGGCCGAGTTCGTGCTCCCCGAGGTGCCCGTGCGGGTGTCACCCGCCACTCGGCTGACCGGTCGGCTGGCGGTCGCGGCGGCCGGGAAGTTGGCGGGCAAGCCGCCCAAGCGGCTGAGGGAGATCCTCGTGCGGGCCAGCTCGGGGGCCCGTGCCGCCACCTACGAAGAGGCCAAGCTCGCCAGAGACGAGATCCTCATGATCAGCCCGGCTTGCAGAGGCCGCAACGCCTGCCTGCCGCGGTCGATCTCCACGGCGCTCTTGTGCCGGACCCGGGGGATCTGGCCGACCTGGTGCGTCGGCGTCGTCGCCTCGCCACCGTTCGGCGCCCACGCGTGGCTGGAAGTGGACGGGGACATCGTCGACGAGCCCATCGGCAGTGACTTCTACCGCAGCTTCTTCAGGGTCGCGCCGCCCGGCTCCGTGCCCCGCACCTGAGCCCGGCACACACAGACTTGGCCGGCGTTCGCCGGTCGGGAGAGAAACACCCACGAAAAGGAGAACGGCTCATGGAGAACACGACCTTCGAGGTCTACGAGGCCCCCCGGATCGACCAGCTCGGCTCCTTCAGCGAGGAGACCGGATTCGACCTGGGCAACACCCTGGAGTCCTACTGGGACCAGCTCGACTTCAGCTGAGCCCCCCGGCCAGGTATCTCCCCTACAGAAGGGACCCACCATGGAGAACGTGACAGGCATGGCCTACGAGGCTCCTGAGGTCAGTCTCCTCGGCGACTTCGCCGTGGAGACGGGCGAGGGCCAGGCCAGCAAGGAGGAGTGGGGGTACCCGGTCTTCGACTGGGTCTACCACAGCCTGGAGAGCAGGGACTGACGTCCCTCCCCTCCAGTGCCACAGGGGCCCCGGAGGGCCGGACGTGCGGCGATGCCGTATCGGACGCGCTTCCCCGGGGCCCCGCCCTTTCCGCGCCAGCCATGCGACGAGGAGCCGGCAGTGACCGCATCGACCTCATCAGGCAGTGCCCCCGGCCCGTTGCGGCGCGGGCTGCTGGGGTGGCTGTTGTGGTCGCATCCGCTGACTCTGCTCGGGTACCTGGCCACGGCCTTGCTCCTGGCGGGCTCGGGACTGCTGATACCCGCGTTCCTGGGCGAGGCGGTGAACGCGGCGCTCGGAAAAGGCGGGGGTTGGCAGGCGCTCGTGCCGCTGTGCGCCCTGCTCGCCACGGCCACGCTTGCAGAGTTTCTCAGCGAGCTGCTGGAGGTGACCACCCGCACCAGGGCACAAGCCGGGTTGCGCAGGGTGCTGACCGAGCACTTGGTCCGCCTCGATCTGGCCGGTCAGCGGCGCTACACGAGCGGCGACATGCTGAACCGGCTGCTGGAGAGCGCGGGCACAGCAGCACTGGTGATCCCTACCGGCGTCTCGGCGCTGGTCTCGCTGCTGACGGCGGTCGGCGGTGTGGTGGCACTTGCCGTCATCGACATCTGGACGGGTGCGGTCTTCTGCCTCGGCGCCCCTCTCGTATGGGCGATAGCGCGAGGTTTCCTGCGCAGGTCCAGCGCGCTGACACGGGATTATCAGCGGGTCCAGAGCGAGATAACCGGGCGGCTCCTGGAGGCGGTGGGCGGCCATCGCACGATCCGCGCGGCAGGCACCGTGGAGCGCGAGGTACGCCGCGTACTCGCGCCGTTGCCCCGACTACGGGCCGCGGGACTGGAGTTCTGGCGGGTACAGCGAGACGCGGGATGGCAGATCGGGGTGATCCTGCCGGTGCTCAACGTGGCGGTCCTGTGCACGGCCGGCACCGGGCTCCTGAACGGCCGGCTCGCCCCCGGCCAGATGCTGGCCGTCACCGGCTACCTCGCCTTCGCGGGCGGCATCTTCCGGCAGGTGAACGTGGCCGCCATGTACGGCAGGGTGCGCGGCTCCGCCGACCGCGTCGAGCAGTTGCTCGCCCTACCGGTGGCGGCCGCCGGGAACACCGTCTTCCCGGCGGGCGGCGGTGAGGTACGGCTGCACGGTGCGGGAGCGCATGATCCGGCCACCGGCGCGACACTCCTGGAAGACATCACGCTCACCGTCCCCGCCGGAACCACCGTCGCAGTGGTGGGGGCTTCGGGCTCGGGCAAGTCGACGCTCGCCGCGCTCATCGGCAACCTGCGCCGGCCGGACACCGGGCGGGTCACCATCGACGGCGTGGATACGGCCACGGCCGTGTCCGGCGCCACTGCCGAGGTCGTCTCGTACGCGTTCGAACGCCCGGTGTTGCTGGGCCGTACGGTCGGCGACGCACTCGCCTACGCGGACCGGCCGCCCGGCGCGGCAGCCGTCACCTCGGGGCTGCGGGCCGGTGCGGCCGACCAGTTCGTCCACCGGCTTCCCCGGAGACTCGATACGGCGCTGGAGGACCTGCGTATCTCCGGCGGCGAGGCCCAGCGCCTGGGCCTGGCGCGCGCGTTTGCGCGCGAGACCCGGGTGACGGTGCTCGACGACGCGCTGTCCAGCGTGGACACGGCGACCGAGGCGCGGATCACCCGCGCGCTCCAAGAGCAGACCGGCACCCGGTTCCTCGTCACCCACCGGCTGTCCACGGCGTCCCGCGCCGAATTGGTCCTCTGGCTGGAGGGCGGACGCATCGCCGGCGCGGGGCGGCACACCGACCTGCTCGCCGACCCCCGCTACACGGCGCTTTTCCACGCGGACGCCGGGCCGGGGCCCACCCGGACCGAGAGCTGAGCCTTGCCGAAGAGGACGAAGAGGGTGACGGACCTGAAGAGGGCTCCCACGGCGATTGCGGACCCGGCACGGGAGTCGCCCCGGGGCCGCACATGGGTGCTGATCCGCCCGGTGGCCAAGGCCGAGCGCCGCTCGATAGCGGCCCTGGCCGGCTGGTCGCTGGTCGAGGCGGCGCCGATCCTGTTGTCCGGCCAGCTCCTCGCGCGCGCCGTCGACCGGGGCTTCCTCTCCGGCGACCTGGTCACCGGCCTGGGACTGCTGGTCTTCTACGGGATGGTGATGCTGCTGGGCGCCTTCGGTTCACGACAGGTGCTCGGCCCGCTGGCTTCGGTGGTCGAGTCGGTCCGCGACCACATCGTGCACCAAGTCGTCACCGCGAGCCTGCGTGCGGCGGCCGTCACCAACACCCCGCAGGACACCCGGGTCGTCAACCGTGCCACCCGGCAGGCGGAGTCGGTGCGCCAGATCTCCGGTGCCATGCTGATCGTCGTGCGCTCGGTGGTGTTCACCATCGCCTCGGCGCTGATCGGCATGCTGACGCTGCTGCCGCAACTGGCCTGGTTCACGCTGGCCTCACTCCTCCTGTCCGGGGTGCTGCTCTCCCTGCTCTCACGCAGGCTCCGCCGGCGCTGCGAAGCCGAACTGATCGCCGAGGAGGCCGCTACCGCGTCGGCGGCCCGCGTCATCTCGGCGCTGCGCGACATCCGCGCGGGCGGCGCCGAGGAGCGTGCATCGGCCGAAGTGGGACGGATGATCGACGAGCACGCCGAACGGGCGATGGACACGGCGCGGCTGGGGGCGGGTCGGGTCGGCATCGTCGCGGTGGGCGCCCGGGTGCCGCTGGCCATCACCCTGCTGATGGCGCCCGGCCTGGTGCGCTCGGGAGCGGCCACCCCGGGCGAGATCATCGGTGCCGGAATGTACTTCGTCCAGGGCCTCGAACCCGCGCTGCGCCAGATCGTGCAGAGCCTGGGCAACACCGGGCTGCGGCTCGGTGTGGTGCTGCGCCATCTGACGCGCTACACCGTGGCCGCCGCCCAGCCGGGCCCCGACCCCCGTGGTGAGCAGGGAGGTTCGCGGGACGCCGACGGCGGGGGGTTCGCCGTGGAGCTGCGCGGGGTGACATTCGCGTACGGGCCCTACTCGTGCCCGATCGTGCGGGACTTCGACCTGCGCGTCCCGGAGGGCGGGCACCTCGCGGTGGTGGGCCCGAGCGGCATCGGCAAGTCGACGGTGGTGAACCTGATCGCGGGCCTGGAGACCGCGCAGCGTGGCACGGTCCTTCTGGGCGGCACACCGCTGTCCGCGCTGGGGCAGGCCCGGCTGCGGCACGAGGTGGCCCTGATCCCGCAGGAGGACTACGTGTTCGCGGGGACTCTGCGGGAGAACCTGCGGTATCTGGCGCCCGAGGCGGACGACGCCCTGCTGGAGGACGCCTTGGACAGGCTCCGGCTGCGGGCGGCCGCGGAGAAGGTCGGCGGGCTGGACGCCGACCTCACCGGGTCCCACGGCCGGCTCTCCCAAGGAGAGCGCCAACTCATCACGCTGGCCCGGGCGTACGTCTCGTCGGCGCGGATCGTCCTGCTGGATGAGGCGACCTGCCACCTCGACCCCACCTCCGAGGCGCGGGTCGAGGCCGCCTTCGCCGAGCGCCCGGGCACGCTGATCGTGGTGGCTCACCGCATCAGCTCGGCCCTGCGCGCCGATCAGGTCCTCGTCCTCGACGGGAACACCGCTCGACTCGGCGAACACCGCACCCTGCTGCGCGAGTCCGAGACCTACGCGGACCTGGCGGGCGCCTGGCAGGAAGCGCACGGCTGAGGCGTCCGGCCCCTGTCAGCTCTTGCCCGCACGGTGTTGCCCCACCAATTCCTCCAGGCTCCCCACGACGTCGGCGGGCGAGGGGGTGTCTCGCATTTCGCGGTGCAATTCCCGGGCGCCCTCCTGGTAGGAGGGATCGGCAAGGAGCTGTTCGACCTCGCGCCGCACGCCTTCGGCGGAGATCTCACCGCTGTCGAGGAGCACTCCGGCACCGCGCTTGACGACGTACTCGCCGATCTCCCGCTCGGTCCAGAACTGCATCGGTATGACGCACTGCGGAACCTCGCCGGCGACCGAGGCGGCGAAGGTGCCTCCCCCACCGTGGTGGATGACGGCCGAGCAGGTGGGCAGCAACGTGTTGAGCGGCACGTAGTCGACCATGCGGACGTTCTCGGGCACGGTGCCGACCGTCGCCTGCTGCTCGGCGTCCGCGGTGACCACCAACTCGACGGGTAGTCGCGCGATCTGCTCGACGAGGCTCCCCAAGGACACCCCGCTCTCCTGGAAGAGCTGCCGCCCGCGCCCGCCGATACCGAGCGTGAGGCACACCCGGGGCCGATCGGGCTTCTCGTAGACCCAGGCAGGGGTGGAGGCGGTGCCGTTGAACGGAATACGGCGCATGGGCAAGTACGTCAGGTCGAGCGGCAGCCGCATCCCGGAGGGCGAGGGGTCGATCGTCCACTGGCCCATCAGCAGTTCCTCGTCATAGTCGAGTCCGTGGGCCGTGAGCATCGGCTCAAGCAGGGTGCGGCCCGGCTCCTCCCCCAGCCCGGAAGTGCCCGATGCCCTGCGCTCACGGGACTTGGCGAACAGCCACCCCATGTTGTCCCTGCTCCACAACAGCCGTGCCTGCGCGGCGCCGGTCACGCGAGCGGCCACGGCCGCCGGGATGCAGAAGGGGTCCCACAGCACGAGATCGGGCTGCCAGCGCCGGCAGACGTCCACCAGGTCGGGCAGTACGGGCAGGTACACGGAGAGGATCCGGGTGAGCCGGCTCCACTGCTCCTCCCACCGGTCGGCGCGGTCGAGGTCAAGTGCCAGCGAATCATCCAGGGTGCCCAGCATCTCGGCGTTCTTGTTGGCCTCGATGATCTGCCACAGATGGTCGGGAGAGCCGACCGGGACAGCGTTGAGGCCGGCATGAGTCACCAGCTCCTGCGCGTCGGGGTGGAGGGCGACATACACCTCGTGCCCGGCGTTCCTGAGAGCCCACGCCAGCGGAACCAGCACGTGGACGTGAGCGGTGGCGGGATAAACGGTGAAGAGTACACGCATGTTGGTCTCCTGTGAAAGGAAGAACGCAGAACAGAGAGGACGCAATATCGGCTGGATTACAAAATCCCCGATGGCGGAATTAAAGACTCCGATTGTCACTGCTAGTTACACACATACTTTTTCACCCCAACTTTCGTTCCCTTATCAACTGCCTCTCGCTCCCCTGTGCCAGGATCCAGAACACCGGCTTCCACTGCGGCTGGCCTGGAGCGGCTCAACGTCCAGGTGAATCACGGAATGAACTACGGCGAAGACCACCCCCTCGGCCACCACTTCCAAATCCCCCACAGGAGAAGTAGATGTCCCAGGAAGCACCCGAGCTGCACGATCTGACCCTGTCGTCCGAAATTCACAATCAAAGAACCGGATTTCGTACTCACCCGGTTCGGCCGAGCTGGCACATACTGATCACCGAGAAGACACCCGGCGAAGCCCTCTTCCTGGAGGAAGGGCTGCGGCGGCACGGGCACACGGTCCACGTGGCCGAGACCGGAGCCGCGGCGCTCAACTACGGCACCGCCGACCTGATGCTGCTCGACCTCGACCTGCCGGACATGGACGGCGTGGATCTGTGCCGGGACATCCGCGCCACGAGCGAGACCCCACTGCTCATCGTCACGGCGCGCGACAGCGAGGTCGACCGCGTCCTCGGCCTTCAGGCGGGAGCCGACGACTACCTCTCCAAGCCCTACAGCTTCAGGGAGTTGCTCGCCCGGATGGAGGCAGTCATGCGGCGCGCCGCGCCTCCCGCCCCGGTGGCCGAGAGCCTCACCCTCGGCGGGCTCACCATCGAGGCGGCGACGCGGACGGTCAAGGTCTGCGGCGCCGACGTGCCGGTGACGCGCAAGGAGTTCGACCTGCTCCACCTGCTCGCCACGAAACCGGGCCTGATCATTTCGCGACGCCAGATCCTGCGGCAGGTGTGGGACGACCCGGGAAACAGCCGCAGCAGAACACTCGACACGCACATCAACAGCCTGCGCAGCAAGCTCGGTTCCTCACAGTGGATAACGACGGTGCGTGGCGTCGGCTTCCGACTGGGGTGCTCGTGACCCGGGCCGCTGAGAGCGGCGACCCCGCCGCATGCCCGGGCCCCGGCTGCCGGCCGCCCGCGACCGGGGGCCCCGCCGGCAGAGCAGCCGCCCGAGAGCACCTGTGCGACATGTGCCGACGACGCATGGCCATGGAGATCCAGCAGCTTCCGGGGCTGTACCGGGAGTGCGAGGACGTGCTCACGGGCACCCGCTCCGTCCGGTTGCGCAGCAAGATCACTGGTGGCTCGCTTCCGGGCATACCTCTCAACACGGCCGCGGTCGAGGTACGAAGCGAGGTACTCACGCTCCTCGCCACATGGAGCTGTCTGGTCGCCGAGGAGCGCCGGGTCACCCCTCCTCCGTACACCGTCGACGGCATGACGGCCTTCCTCAGCCGCCATGTCTCCTGGCTCGGTGCCCACCCGGCGGTGGGTGAGGCCAGCGAGGAGATCGCCCGCGCGCACGCCAGGGCGCGTCGCGTCGCCCGCCCCGAGGTCCCGCACCGGCTCACCGTCGGCCCGTGTGCGCAGCGCGGATGCGAGGGAACACTCAACGCCCTCCTGTACGGGCGCGCCGGCGAGCGCTCCGACACGATCGTCTGCGATCTGGATCCCGCACACTCCTGGCCAGGCCACGAGTGGACCCGGTTGCAGCAACTCCTGGAGAGCGGTCCTGCCGGAGCGGAGGCCGGCAGGACAGGCTCGGAGACCGGCGATGCGGGAGAGGAGGCCGGTCGGACGGGAGCGACCACCGAGAAGTGGCTGACGGCGTCGCAAGTCTCCGCGCTCTTCACGACCCCCACCGGAACCGTCTACCGGCTGGCCTCCCAGCACGCGTGGCGCAGACGCCGGCACGCCGGCCGCACCTACTACGCGGTCACGGACATCCGCTCCAGCCTCGCGGACCACGGGACACCGGCGTCCTGAGTCCGGGCCGCCGGCCTCGGTCCGGCGCTGTTCAGCGGGGTACAGCACGCGCGTTCCGCCTGTTCGCCAGGTTTGCGGCCAGTTCGTCGCAGACCTGGCCCAGAGGGGGCATGTCCCGCATCTCCCGCCGCAACTCCGCCGCCGCCTTGGCGTAGCGCGGGGCGGACAGCAGGGTGCCGAGCGCGTCGGTCAGGCACTCCGGGTCGTTCTGCTGTTCCGCGGTATCGAAGGCGAGTGCGGCGCCGGCCGCCGCCAGCCGGTCGCCGTGCGCGAACTGGTCCGCGAGCTGGGGCAGTATCAACTGCGGGACGCCGTAGGCGGTGACGGTCATGGCCGTACCCGCCCCGCCGTGGTGCACCACCGCGTCGCAGTTGTCGAGCACCAGGTTCAGCGGCGCGGGGTCGACCAGGCGGACCGTGTCCGGCAGCGGGCCGATCTGCTTCCTGTGCCGCGCCGCCACGGTGGCGAACACCTCCGTCCCCGGCATCTCGCCGAAGGCCTGCAGGAACTTCCGTACGAACGGCACACCGTTCAGTTCCAGGGTGCGTCCCCCCAGCGTCACCAGCACCCGGTGCGGTCGTGTCCCCGCGAAAGCCGGCCGGTGCGCCCACGGGGGCTGCCTGCCCGGGCCGTTGTAGGGCACGAACCGCATGGGCAGGCCGGACGCGGCTTCCGGCAGCTGGAGCGAGGGCGGGCAAGGGTCCAGCAGCGCGGTGGGCTCGGGCAGACCTTCGAGACCCAGCCGCCGACAGGGTCCGAGCAGCATCGCTGAAGCCTGTTGATGGGCCGTGGCGGACCACGGGTCGACGCCCCAGCGCTGCTGCACGACCGGCACATCCAGTGCCCCGCCGACCATCAGCGCCGTGAACTCCAGCGCGTCGGACATCACGATGTCGGGCCCGAAGGCACGGGCGATGTCCAGGTACTCCTTCCAGAGGTAGCGGGAGTGCGTGGCGAACACGAAGCCGGGGCTGCCGTCCTCCAGCGCGGCGCGCCCGTGGCGCTCCAACGGCCGCTGTCCCGGGTCCAGTTCCGCGCCCTGGCGCTCCTCGTAGTGGAATCCGACACCGGCGCTCACGCCGACAAGGCCTGCCGCCTCGACGGCGGGCAGGACGTCCGGCTGCACGGCGATCAGCACCTCGTGCCCGGCCACCCGCAGGGCCCACGCCAGCGGGACGAGCGGAGTGAAGTGCGTCGGCACCGGTGTGGACAGCATCAGGACACGCATCGGTTTCCTCCCAGAAGTCTCGTATGACGCCGATCACGGGGCCCCGGTCACGTGGCGGTCTCCCGCCCGGTGCGCCCGGCGCAGCCCTGACAACCCCAGCAGGAAGCCGGCCGCCCCGACCGCACACACCACGGCAAGCGCGGGGCGTCCCACGGTGACGCCGCCGCTCGCGTCGCTCAGCAGGGCCGCCACCACGGCGGGGACGAACACGGCACCGAGCTGGACGGCGGTCTGGTAAGTGCCGGAAATCTCCGCCTTGTCTTCGGCAGGAGCCCCGGCGGTCGCTTCCACGTTCAGCGCCGTGAAGGACAGCACGAATCCGGCAGCGACCAGGAGCAGCGTCGGCAGCAGCCCGGTGGCATAGCTGAAGGGCTCGTGACGCCAGAGGTACCAGCCGTAGCCGAGCACCGGGAAGAACAGCCCCACCGCGATCAGCCTCGCGGGGGCGAACCGGCGCACCAGGCGACCGGCGAACGGCGCGGAGAGCGCGAGCGGCAGGCTGGCCGGCAGCAACGCCAAGGCCGAAGTCAGAGGACTCCAACCCTGCTCTTCCTGCAACTGGAGAGTGGCCACCAGCAACAGCCCCAGATAGGAGCCGTTGAGCGAGGCGGCGCAGAACGCGGCGCCCCGCAGATCACGGTTGCCGAACCGCGACACCTTCAACAGCTTGTCGGGAGTCCCTGCGCCCCTCCACGCGACGAAGGCGAGCAGCAGCACGGCCGGCGTCAGCGAGGTGACGCTCCGGACAGCAAGCCAGCCGTGGGCGGGTACGCCGGTGACTCCGTGAACGAGCGCCACCAGAGCCCCGGTGAAGCAGAGCGCTTCGAGGGTGCGCGGACTTCCCGCCCCGCCGTTTCGCGCTCGCCCTTCGGCAGCCGGTGTCCGCGGGGGGTCCGGCGGAATGAGTCTGAGCGCTCCGGGGAGCAGCGCGAGCATGGCGAGGCCCGGCAGCACGAAGGTCCAGCGCCAACTCGCCACGGTGAGAAAGCCGGACAGCACCAGTCCCGCGGAGAATCCCACGGCCCCGAACAGCGTGTAAACCGATATCGCCCTGTCCCGCACCCTGCCCCCGGGCCCCGCGCTGGTGATGATGGCCAGTCCCGTGGGCGCGGTGAGGGCGACGCAGAACCCTTTGACCAGCCGGGCCGTCAGCAGCAGTCCGGGATCGCGGGCCAGGCTGCCGAGCAGGGAGACGACGGCGAAGGCGACAATCGCCGTCAGATAGACGCGGCGGCGTCCGTACCGGTGCACAAGGCGCGTCCCGAAGAGCATCAGCCCGCCGAACCCCGCCGCGAACCCGGTGACCAGCCACTGCGCCGACGCCAGGGAGAGGTGCAGATCAGCGCGCATCGACGGCAGGGCGACGACGGCGACCGCCACCTCGGTGGCATCGATGAGCATGTTGCCGGCCAGCACCGCCAACAGCCCTCCGCGGAGGCGGTCGTCCCAGTCCACGGGAGGGCGTGCGGTCGGCCGAGCGGGGACCCCTGGTCCGTCTGGCGCCGCCGAAGTGCCGGATATGCCCGGTGCCATGGAGCCACCCCTCCTCCCGTGCTCCGAAACTGCCGCCCTCACGGCGGAAGCGTGCCGCTCACTCCCCGTACGGGGTCTTGGCCTTGGCATCCTTGAGTGCGCGGGCCCACCAGGTGACCTGGTCGAGAAGCGCCTTGGCCGCGCCGGCGGGGCCCTCCGTGTCGACGGGCTGCCCCTGGGGGTCGAACTGGCCGTGGCAGTGCTGGAAGCTGACGGTGTCGCGCGTGGTGACCGCGTGCAGCTCGGCGAAGACACCACGCAGGTGCTCCACGGCCCGCAGCCCTCCCGAGATGCCGCCGTAGCAGACGAACGCCACGGGCTTCGCGTGGAACTGCGCCTGGTGCCAGTCGATCGCGGCCTTGAGGGAGGCCGGGTAGCTGTGGTTGTACTCGGGCGTCACCACCACGAAACCGTCCGCGGCCTCCAGGCGGGGCGACAGCTCGCCCAGCACCTCGACGACGTCTTCGGGCGGGGTCATCGAGGGGGCGCCGGCCCCCACGGGGAAGTCCGACAGGTCGATGTGGTCGATCTCCAGATCGTCCCTGCGCCGGGCGATGTCGACGAACCACTGGGCGACCGTGGGCCCGAATCGCTGGGGCCTGATACTTCCCACGATGACGGCGAGGCGCAGCGGGTTGTCAGTCATGACTGTCTCCTTGGTCCAACTGGTGAGCATGCGGGGCTTGTTCGATACCGGAGGTGCCCCGCTGGAAATCCGGGAGTGGTGGTGCGGCCCCGACGGGGGACAGGGCCGCACCACCGGCGCCCCGAGGGGCGGTTCTAGGGACGCGGGGCCGGCGCTCCTCCGGGGGAGGGTTCCGGGGCGTCTTCCTGTGGTGCTTCCGTACCGCGTAGCGGGACCTCTCTGATGAACCAGGCCGATATGGCGGCCCCGATGGTTATCAGCGCACCGACGAGGAACACGAGCTGCATTCCGTCGGCAACGGCCTGCTCGTAGAGGTTTCGTGCCGCTTCGGGCAGCTTCGCCACCACGGCGGTGTCCAGCTGCTGCGCAGCGGGGAGGCCTGATGCACCGGGCTCCCCCGCGTGCTCGGCGAGGCTGGTCTCGAGCCGGTCGGTGAAGAGCGTGCCCATGACGGCGGCGCCCACCGAGCCGCCCACGGTGCGGGCGAGGAGTGCGGTCGAGGAGGCGACTCCGAGGTCCTTCATCTCCACGGCCTCCAGCGATATGAGCATCGTGGCCTGCATCAGCAGGCCGAGGCCCGAACCGAAGACCGCCATGTATCCGCCGGCGACCGACTGTGGTGTGTCGGGCCCTATCCGGGTCATCAGGAGCAGGCCGACGGGGATCAGCACAGAGCCGACGATCATGAAGGTGCGGTACTTGCCCGTCCTGCTGATCACCTGGCCCACGATCACGTTGACGATCGTCATCGCGCCGATGATCGGAAGCAGCAGCAGCCCGGCCCGGGTGGGAGAAGCGCCCTGCGCCACCTGCTGGAACAGCGGTAAGTACGTCATCGCGCCGAAGAGCACGAGGCCGACCAGGAAGCCCATGAGGGTCCCGAGCGTGAAGTTGATGTCGCGGAAGAGGCGGAGCGAGAGGACCGGCTCCTCGACCCGGCGCTCGACGCGGACGAAATAGAAGCCGGCGCCCAGTGAGAGCAGCGCGAGCCCGACGACCTGCGGGCTCAGCCAGTCGAACTGCCGACCGCCCAAGGTGCTGAGCAGCAGCACCGATGCCACCGAAACGGCCAGCAGCGCGGCACCCTTGTAGTCGGGGCGGGCCTTGAGCCGGTTGTGCGGCAGTCGTACGCAGCCGGCGGTGAGAAGGAGGGCGGCGACGCCGATCGGGACGTTGATGTAGAAGGCCCAGCGCCAGCCGAGAGTGTCGGTGACGAGGCCGCCGACGGGCCCGCCCCCCACCATCGCCACAGCCATGACTCCGGAGAACAGGCCCTGGTACTTCGCTCTGTCCCGACCCGGCACGAGCGTGCCGACAATGGCGAACGTTCCCACCATCAGCCCGGCGGCACCGAGCCCCTGGAGGGTACGGAAGGCCACCATCTGCCCCATGGACTGCGACATCCCCCCGAGCACCGAGCCGAGCAGGAAGATGCCGATCGATGTCATGAACGCGCCCTTGCGGCCGTACATGTCACCGAGCTTGCCCCACACGGGGGTGGTGACCGCCACGGTGAGTGTGTAGGAGGTCGCCATCCACGCCAGATAGTCGAGCCCGCCCAACTCGGAGACGACGGCGGGCGTCGCCGACGTCAGAACGAGGTGGTCGAGCTGCGACAGGGCCATCGTGAGAACCAGAGGAAACAGCGCCATCCACAGTCCTCGCGGCTGCGGGAGAGCTTGTACCGCCGCCTCGGCGGGCTGACCAGCTGCTGTGCTGCCCTCAGGCATGCTTCCCCCATCTCTGCGGGTATGTGGTTACCTGCCGGCCGACAGGGCCGATAGATTGAGAGCGTAGGCATGGCCTAGCCGGTCGTCAAGTAGGGACCGAAGGAGAAGGGCACAGATGACCATCACGCAGGCACCCGTGAGCGGCACCCGGGAACGCATCAGGAAGACAGCCCTGGAGCTGTTCTGCGAGCGCGGCTACGCGGAGACCTCCCTACGGGAGATCTCCGAGGAACTGGGGGTCACCAAGGCCGCCTTGTACCACCACTTCAAGACCAAGGAAGACATCCTCATCAGCCTGGCCCAGACCGTGATCGACGATCTCGACGGGCTCATCACGTGGGTGAACAGCCGTCCCCGCACGCCGGAGACCAAGCGGGAGCTGCTCGCTCGGTACAGCGTGATCTTCAGCGATGCCGCACCGCTTGTGGCCATGATCCAACAGAATCACGCAACCATCAGCGAACTGTCCGTGGGGCAGCAGTTCGGCCTCAGAACCAGCACCATCGCGGACCTGCTCAAAGAGCCGGATGCCTCCGTCGAGGTCCAGGTACGCTCCGTAAGTGCCCTGCTCACGCTGCACTTCGGCGTCTTCGCGATCCAGAACATCGAGGGTGACGCCGAGGAGAAGCGCAAGGCTCTGCTCGGCTGCGCGACCGACATGCTCAATTCCGCCTACCCGGCGGGTTCCCGTGAGCCGTTTCCTTCGGATCGCGCAACGGCCGAGCCGGACACCTCTCTGACCGACGCACAGTGGGCACGGATCGAACCGCTCCTGCCGGACAGGACGCCGCAGCGGGGCGGCCGATGGCGGGATCACCGGCAGGTGATCGACGCGATCGCCTGCAAGTACCGAACCGGCTGCGCATGGATGGACCTGCCCGCCGAGTACGGCTCGTGGAAGGGCGTGCACAACCGGCTGCGCAAGTGGGTGGCCGACGGCACCTGGGAGAAGGTGGTGGACGCGCTGCTGGCCGGAGCCGGCGCCGACGAGGACCTGACCTGGGTCGCGTCGGCCGACTCCGCCGTCGCTCACGGCCCTCGGCATGCCGCCGGGGCCCGGCACTAGGGGCCCGTGCGCGCGGGCCGCGCAGCCGCGCCGGGCCCCGACGCCCGCGTACTGGACCGACCGCCGAGGTCCGGGTCATGTCCAGTGATCCAAAAGAAACCACCCCCGGAAGCTTACCTTTGGATCAACGACCTCTCCCCGCTCGGTGAACCGCCTCGAGCAACTGCGCCAGTCTCAGGGGGGCTGCCCTGTCAAAGGCCTGCCCCGTGCCCGAGCTCGCCGACAGCGCGAAGGCCCGCAGAGTACGGGTGACCTGATCCGCGGGATCCAGAAGAATCTCCTCAACCTCACCACCGCACTCCACTCTGATCACGGGGCACCGGTCGGACGGCGGTGTGTAGGCGCGCTCCACAGTGATCCTCCCCGCGCTGCCCCACAGTTCGTAGAAGGAGCGGTAGGCGTGCTCCATGCCGAAGGTGAGCTGCGCCGTCACCCCCGCGGGAGCACGCAACAGCACGGCACCCGAGGTCTCCACGCCGCGGCCCTCGCCACCGTGGAGCGAGGCACCGATCACCTCCAGGGCGCCGGAGCCGTCGCCGCCCGGCCCGGGTTGCCCGTCGAGGAAGTGCTGCGCCGCGCGAAGCGGGTAGACACCCACATCCCACAGCGCTCCGCCACCAAGCTCCGGGTCGTACCTGATGTCGTTCTCCGGCAACGGCGGAATCGCGAAGGCGGCCTGGAACGAGCGGACCTCACCGATCGTGCCCCGCGCGACGAGCCCGCGTACGGCCTCGTGCAGCGGATGGTGGAGGAACATGATGTTCTCCATCAGTGCAAGGCCCGCGCCCTCCGCCAGTGCCGTCAGCCGTGCCGTGGCCGCCACATCGGTGGTCAGCGGTTTCTCCCCGAGCACGTGCTTGCCCGCCCACAGGGCCGCCTCGGCCCACTCGGCATGCAGGGCCGCCGGCAGCGGGATGTACACCGCGTCCACGTCGTCGCGCCGCAGCAGCGCCTCGTACCCCTCCACCGGTGCCGCGCCATAGGGTTCCGCGACCACTGCGGCTTTGGCCGCTGTCCGGCTGGCGACGGCCGTGATTCTGGTCTCCGGCAGCGCCGCCATGGCCGGCAGCATCCGCCGGACCGCGATGTCGGCGCCGCCCAGGATCCCGAAGCGCAGCGGCAGGACGCTCATCGCCGCACGCTCCGGGAGGCGTGCAGGCAGGCGAGCAGGGTGCGAGCCTGCACGTTGAGGTAATGCCCGTACCTGGTGAGCGAGGTGAGCTGGTCCGGGGTGATCCAGGCGTAGCCGCGCGGCGGGTCGGCCGGCACCGCCGGATCCCCGTCACTGTCGATGATCATGTAACGGCTCTCCGCGTTGAGGAAGCGCCCGCCCTCCTCGGAGTGCACCGCCTCGTACCGGATGTCTGTGGGGGCGCAGTTCAGCACATGGTCCAGGAAGAGGGGCCGTCGCCCGGCGGGCAGGTGGGCGTAGTTCTCCGGGGTGTACTGCACGGTGGGGGCCAGTTCGACCGTGTCCAGAAATCCTCCCTCGACGCGTGCGTGCACAAGGACGTGCCGCACCCCGCCGAAGGTCCGGGTGAGGAACGCGGTCACGCCGCGGCCCATCGGCTCGAACAGCGGCTGTGTCCAGCCGCTCACCTCGCGGTTTCCAGCCCGCACGGCGACGGCGACGACCTGGAAGTAGCGGTCCTCGTCGTGCCGGATCGAGCGCTCGTCCCTGCTCCACAGCGGAACCGAGTCGAGCGGCACACGGGAGGCGTGTACGTCGTGCCGGCTGCGCTCGCCGGTGAACCAGGCCAGCACCTGTGTGTCGGACAGCAGCCCCTCGTCGGAGACGGCCGGGTACGGAAGGCAGGAGAGCACGGTGCGCGCATCCATGTTCACGACATTGTCGTCGTGCAGGAGTTCGGCGATCTGTCCGAGTGTCAGCCAGCAGAAGTCCGGCAGCAACGGCACCTCGCCGGTCACCTCGACCACCATGTTCCGATTGGACTTCTGGTAGAACCACGCGCCGTGCTCGGACTGGAGCGCGTCGGCCACGATCCCGTCGGGCTCGCGATCGATGAAGTACTCGATGTACTTCACGTCCGCGCCGCGGTGCGCCTTGGTGTAGTTGCTGCGCGTCGCCTGCACCGTGGGCGAGAGCTGCAGGAGGTTCGGGTTTCCGGGCTCCATCTTCGCCTGCATCAGGAAGTGCAGCACGCCGTCGATCTCCTTGGCCAGGATGCCCAGGATCCCGACCTCGGGCTGCTTGATCACAGGCTGCTGCCACTCCTGGTACGGGCCGTCGCCGTAGGGCTCGCCGTTCTCCACGACGTGCAGCCCCTCCACGGTGAAGAACCGCCGACTGCGATGGGCGAGGTTGCCCGTACCCTCCTCGAACGACCATCCGTCGAGCGCGGCGAAGGGAATGCGCTCGACGTGGAAACCGCCCGCTGCCCTGCGCTCCGTCAGCCAGTCACGCACCTCCCCGGACGTCATGTACGCACCGCTCGTGGCAGCCGCGGACAGCGCAAGGCGCTCCCCTGGACCGGGGTTTTCCCGCGGCCGGATGCCGCGCGTGCCCGCTCGCTCTGTCGTGTTCTCGGCGCCCGTGAGCATGCCGAATCCTCCGGTTCCTGTCTTCTGCTTCATTCGCTCGCTCTCAGGCGATGGCCGGGCGGGACTGCGTGAAGAGGTCGAGTACGCGCCGGAAGTAGCCGGGGCCGAAGCCCATGGACTCGACCTCGGGAACCAAGGAGCGCATCTTGTCGATGGAGATGGTGTGGTGACTGCCCTCACCCCGGTAGTCCCGCCGGAAGGTGAGGCCGAGGTTCCGGCCGAGGTGGTCGACGATGTCGTCCACCGGCACCGCGTGGCCTGACGCGACGTTGACCGTCTCGGCCCGCAGCCCGAGTTCGAGCAGCCGGTCCACGATCTCGATCACGTCGGCCACCGCGATCAGGTCGCGTGCCGCGCCCTTGTGGATGCGCACGACACCGCCGCGCATCTGCTCGACCAGCGTGGGCAGCAGTTGGTGCGTCGGCTGACCCGGTCCCGCCAGATGGCCCAGGCGCAGGATCAGGTGGTCGGCGCCGTCGGCACGCAGCTGCTCCTCCAACGCGAGCTTGTGAGCCCCGTAGGGCGTGCCGGGCACAATGGGCATGTCCTCACGGCCCGGCGCGCCGGCGTTGCCGTACATCCCGGTGGCCGCCGTGGAGAAGAACAGCAGTCTGCGGCCGGTGGCCACGCACCGCCGGGCGGCATCCCTCAGCAGTGCCTCCTCTCTCGCGAAGTCGGCCTCGGAGGTGCCGCTCGCCCACGAGACCCCGGCGGCCAGCACGAGCGTGTCGGGGTGCCGGTCGCTGATGGGCCGCAGATTGCGGGCGAGGAAGCCGTTTCCCACTATCTCCATGTCACGTCCTGCTGCCGGGTGAGGTCACGTGCGAGCTGTGTGCGGCGACGAACTCCTTGATCGAGGAGGTCATGTAGTCGAGCATCTCCGTGGTGAGCGCCGGATAGACGCCGATCCAGAAGGTGTGGTCGGTGATGATGTCGCTGTTGGTCAACTCCCCCACCACACGCTGTGGTTGTCCCGTGTAGGCCGGGTGCCGGGTCAGGTTGCCCGCGAACAGCCGACGGGTGCCGATCTTGCGCCCCTCCAGGAAGTTCGCCAGCTCGGCCCGGGAGAACGGCGCCTTCGGATCGACGGTGAGCGCGAACCCGAACCAGCTCGGTTCGCTGCGCGGGGTGGCGCGCGGAAGGATCAGACCGGGTAGCCCGTCGAGCCCGTCCCGCAGCCGCGCCCAGTTGCGCCGCCGGGCCGCGATGAAGTCGTCCAGCTTGGCCAGCTGCGACAGCCCCAGCGATGCCTGGAGATCGGTCGTCTTCAGGTTGTAGCCCAGATGGGAGAAGATGTACTTGTGGTCGTATCCGGCCGGGAGGCTGCCCATTTGGTAGTCGAACCGTTTGAGGCACTTGTTGCTCTCGCCGGGCTCGCACCAGCAGTCCCGCCCCCAGTCGCGCAGTGACTCCACGATGCGGGCGAGCGCCAGGTTCGAGGTGAGAACGCAGCCGCCCTCACCCATCGTCAGGTGGTGCGCGGGATAGAAACTGACCGTCGACATGTCGCCGAACGAGCCGGTCAGCTTCCCGTCATAGAGGGAACCGACCGCGTCGCAGTTGTCCTCGATCAGGAAGAGCTCGTGCTCGGCCGCGAGCTGGGCGATCTCCGTGACCTCGAAGGGATTGCCGAGGGCATGGGCGATCATGATCGCGCGCGTCCTGGGGCCGATGGCGGCCGCCACCCGCTCCGCCGTGGTGTTGTAGGTCCCCAGTTCCACGTCCACGAAGACCGGCACCAGCTTGCTCTGCAGGATCGGGTTGACCGTGGTGGGAAAGCCGGCCGCCACGGTGATCACCTCGTCGCCCGGACGCAGCTGGGCGTCACCGAGCAGGTGGGAGGTGAGCGCGGAGGTCGCCAGGAGGTTGGCCGACGATCCCGAGTTCGTCAGGTGCGCCTTGCGCCGCCCCAGCCGACGGGCGAACCGCGACTCGAACTTTCGCGAGCTGCTCCCCGCCGCGATCCTCAGATCGAGAGCCGCCTCGACCAGCGACGCCCTGTCATTCGCGTCCAGTACGGCGCCCGAGGGCCAGATCTCGGTGACTCCGGGGATGAACTCCCGGCCGGGCTCGCTGCTGTCGTGGTAACTCCGCACCTGGTCCAGGAGGAGTTCCTTGGCCTCGCTCATTACCATGTCCCCTCTTCGCCACTAGCCGTCGTCCGCGGGAGCATGTCCCGCAGCGACTCACGCAGTTCGTACCGCGGAACCCAGCCCAGGACCCGCCGGGCGCGAGCAATGTCCAGCTGTTGCCAGTCGGGGGACTCGGGAGCGGGCCGCTCGTCGGGAACCTCCACCAACGGCACGGGAAGTCCGCTGAGCCGGATCATGTCCTCGACCACGTCCCGCATCACGACGGCACGGCCGCTGCCGACGTTGAACAGCCGCTCACTCAGCCGTTCCTCCGGTACGCAGGCCGCCGCGGCCACCGCGGCGAACATGTCCGCCACATCCACAAGGTCCCGGTGGGCGCGCAACGGCTTCAGCGTCAGCGGATCCGGTTGCTCCCCCCTCCCCCGGGCGCTCCCCGCCTCCGCGAGGTGCGCGCTGATCCGGCCGAACAAGCTGCCCGGGGGCTGGCCGCTGCCCGTCACGTTGGCGACCCGCAGGACAACGCCGTCGAGCCCGGAAGGACCGGACGCCGCCAGCACTGCTCGGGTGGCGGCCAGCTTGCTGCGCCCATAGGCGCCGAGCGGTGCCGGTTCCTGGTCCTCACTCGTGGCGATCCGCGGGTCGCCGAGGCCGTATTCGTGCACGCTGCCGAGTTGCAGCAGCCTGGGCCGGCGGTCGAGCAACGTGAGCGCGGCCACCAGCTGACGGACAAGCTCGACGTTGCTGCGCCACATGGCCTCCTCGCTCACTTCCCACAGTCGGCCCGCCGCGTTCACGACGACCTCTGCCCGGAAGGAATCGAGGAGTTCGGCAATGCCGGCGGCGTCCGTATGCAGCAGGTCGAGTGCGACGGCGCCGACGGGCGGCCCGTGCGACGAGCCCTGCGACACGGTGGCGGAAGGGGACACCTCCAGCAGCCGGGCGCCCTCGGCGAGCAGTGAACGGCGCAGGTGCCGGCCGACGAACCCGGTGCTGCCCAGCAGGACAACCCTCCGTCCCCGCAGCGAAGAGGCGGCCAGGGCGCGGGGCGCGGCCGGGGACTGGGCCCCGGATCCAGCCGGTGCTCCGGCCTCAGTGAGCCGCATGCCCGGTCCCCTGTTCCGCTTCCTTCCACCAGCCGGGGTTGTCGCGGTACCAGGCCACGGTTTCGGCCAGGCCCTGCTCGAAGGGGACACGCGGCGCGTAGCCCAGTTCTCCGCGAATCTTGTCCTCGTTGATGGCATAGCGCAGGTCGTGCCCCTTGCGGTCGGCCACCCAGCGAATCAACTCCGGTCCGGAGTCGGTGAGTTCGAGCAACCGCTCGGTGATCTGCCGGTTGGTCCGCTCGTCGCCGCCGCCGATGTTGTAGATCTCGCCGGCCCGGCCCTTGTTCAACACCAGGTGAATGCCGCGGCAGTGGTCGTCGACGTGCAGCCACTCGCGGACGTTGCTCCCGTCCCCGTACAGCGGCACCGTCTCGCCCGCGAGCAGCCGCGTGGTGAACAGCGGGATCAGCTTCTCCGGGTGCTGGTAGGGGCCGTAGTTGTTGGAGCACCTGGTGATGGACACGTCGACCCCGTGTGTCTTCCAGGCTGCCCTGGCCACCAGGTCGGAGCCCGCCTTGGAGGCGGCGTAGGGCGTGTTGGGCTCGAGCGGCCTGTCCTCCGTCCAGCAACCCTCGGCTATCGAGCCGTAGACCTCGTCGGTGGAGACGTGCACGACCCGCTCGACGCCGGTGGCCAGGACGGCGTCCAGCACCGACTGGGTGCCCATCACGTTCGTACGGAAGAACTCCTCGGACGCCGCGATCGACCGGTCGACGTGGGACTCGGCCGCAAAGTGCACGACCGCGTCGTGTCCCGGCATGACCTCGCGCAGGAGCGCGCGGTCGCAGATGTCGCCGCGTACGAACTCCAGCCGCGGCCCGTCGGGCGGCAGGCTGTCGCGGTTGCCCGCGTAGGTCAGCTTGTCCAGTGCCGTGACGCGGGCGCCCTCCCAACCGGGGAACCCGTCCTGGAGCAGCGTGCGGACGAAATGTGAGCCGATGAAACCGGCCGCGCCGGTGATCAGGATTCTCATGCCACGAACTCCACCCTTGTGTGATCCCCCACGACCATCCGGTGCTGGTCCGAGCCGCCGTCGGCCGGGCCGACGGAGGCACCCCGGCCGATGATCGAACCGTGCATCCCGCGGACGTCGACGAGAGAGGCGCCTTCCAGAGCGATCGTCGATTCGAGCAGCGCACCGCGGACCAGGCAGTCGCGGCCGATCGTGGTGTCCGGTCCGATGTCGCTGTCCTCGACCAGCGAGCCGGCCGCGACGATGGCCGGGCCCTCGATGCGGGACCGCTCCACGCGCGCCCCGTCCTCGACGACGACGGAGCCCGTCAGCACGCTCTCGGCGTCCACCTCGCCCCGCACCGACGGCTTCAGCCGCTGGAGCAGATAGCTGTTGCACTCCAGCACGTCGTCGACCTCGCCGGTGTCCTTCCAGTAGCCCTCGTACTCGCTGGCCCGCACGCGCGCGCCGTCGGCGACCAACCACTGGATGGCGTCGGTGATCTCCAGTTCGCCGCGCTTGCTGGGCTCGATGGCGGCGACCGCCCGGTGGATGGCAGGGGTGAAGAAGTACACGCCGACCAGCGCAAGGTCGCTCTTCGGCTCGGCGGGCTTCTCCACCAGCCGCAGGACCTCGCCTTCCGGTCCCAGCTCCGCGACGCCGAAGGCCCGCGGGTCCGCGACGCGGTGGACCACGATCTGCGCATCGGGCCGCTCGGCCTCGAAGTCCTCGGCCATGGAGCGCACGCCCTCGGGAAGCATGTTGTCCCCGAGGTACATGACGAAGTCCTCCTCGCCCAGGAACTCGCGTGCCACGACCACGGTGTGCGCCAGGCCACGGGGTCGGTCCTGCTGCAGGTAGGTGAGTCGGACTCCGAGCCGCGATCCGTCACCCACACCGGCGGCGATCTCGGCCCCGCGGTCTCCGACCACGACGCCGATGTCGGTGATTCCGAGTTCTCGGATGTTTTCCAGCACATGTTCCAGTACGGGCTTGTTGGCGATCGGGATGAGTTGCTTGGGCATCGAATGACTGAAGGGGCGCAGGCGGGTGCCAGACCCGCCTGAGAGCACCAGCGCTTTCATGAAATCTCCTGCTTTCGGAAAGATGGTTGTGCGGTCAGGGATCAGGAGCCGGCGGACCGCGCTTCCGACCGCCCCGGGCGGGGCGTCAGGCGGCGGTCAGCTTCTCCAGGTCGCCCACGAGCTCCCAGGGCGCGGGGAGGGCGTTGATCTCGGCCGAGATCTCCTTGGCACGCAGGCCGTACGAGGCCTCCTCCAGCAGCTCGCGGCAGGCGGCCGCCATCGCCTCGGGCTCGTCCTGGCCCGGCTGGAGCGTGATCGCCGCGCCGTGGTCGGCGACGCGCTGGGCCGGCTTCTCCAGGACGGCACCGCGCGGAATGAGGAGTTGGGGAACACCCGCCTGAAGCCCGGTCAGCGTCGTGACACCGCCCGCGTGGTGGACGAGCAGATCGCAGGTCGGGGCGAGAACGTCCAGCGGCACCCAGCCCACGCGGACACCGGGCAGTTCCTCGCGCAGTTGCCCGGCCACGCTCTCCGGCGCGGCGACGATCAGTTCGGTGTCCCATCCCGCGGCCTCGCGGGCGAGCCCGCGCAGAAAGCCGAAGCTTTGGTCATAGCTGTCCTTGGCCACCCGGCTGCCCGAGGTGACGCACAGCCGGCCGCGGCCGTCCTTCCGGTACATCCAGGGCTCGAGCTGCCGCTGCCCGTTCGCCGGGACGTAGCGCATCAGCCGCGAGGGTGGTGCGTCGACGGGCCGCAGACTCGGCGGGCAGATGTCGATGAACATGTCGGGCTCGGGAAGCCCGCTCAGCGACAGGTCCGCCAGTTCGCCGCGGAGTTCGGCCTCGGCACCGGGGTGGATGCCGTCCGCCTCGACGGCATCCCACGCCTGCCGGACGAAGGGGATGCCGAGGCGGGCGGCGAGCAGCGGCGCGACGTAGCTCATGGTGCCGCCGACGACGAGGTCAGCGCGCCACTCCTCGGCCACCCGCACCATGTGCGGCAGGCTGGAGGCGGCCATCCTGGCGAACCAACGCCCGGTGAACAGCGCCTGCTCGACCGGGTCCGCCGGTATTTCCTCCCGGTTGCCCTCGCGGTCCAGGGTGATGAAGTGCGCGATGGGCAGCGACGTGGTGGGTACTCCCGCCAGCCCCGCGCCCGCGACGAACGGCATCATGTCCTCGTTCGCCGCCATCAGGACCTGGTGTCCCGCGTTGCGGACCGAGGTGGCCAGGGGTGCGAGGGAGAAGACGGTCGCCGGACTGCCCGCGGCGACGAAGAGAACTCTCAACGGATTCACTCCTCGGTAGGTGTGCGCGATCGCTCGGTCGGGTCCTGACGGGTGAGGGCTTCGAGGTGTGCGACGACGTCGGCGGGCGAAGGTGCCGCCTCGATCGCACGCGCAAGCTCCCGGGCACGGGTCGCCATCCCGGTGTCCTGGAGCAACACGGTCAGCGCCGTACGCAGCCGCTCGGGGCTGTCCTGCTCCGCCGCGTCGTCGATGGTGATCCCCGCACCCACGGCGGCCAGCCGGTCGCCGTGCTCGAAGCCGTCGGCGAGCTGCGGGAGAGCGAGCTGCGGGAGGCCGAAGGCGTTCGCGGTCATGCTGGTGCCGGCACCGCCCTGGTGGATCACGGCCCGGCAGGTGTCCAGGAACAGCCGCAGCGGCACCGGGTCGACCATCCGCACGTTGCCGGGCACCGGGCCGATGGCCGCGCGGTACTCGGCCGGGATGGTGGCGACCACCTCCACCCCCGGGAAGTCCTCGAACGCCCGCAGCACCCGGCGCGTGAAGGGGACGCCGTTCAGCGCCAGGATCTGTGTGCCGAAGGAAACAGCGACCCGCAGCCCTCGGGTGCGCCCCTTCGCCGCATCCGCGCGCAGCCAGCCGGGCAGCACGCCACTGCCGTTGGACGGCACATAGCGCATGGGGATGCCGGGCTCGGCATCCGGGTTCTGCAGGGCGGGCGGGCAGGGGTCGAGCATCGCGGTGGGGCGTTCGAGCACTTCGATGCCCCGCCTCTCGCCCTCCTCGCGCAGGGGCTCGCGGACGAACTCCAGGGCCGGACCGGAGAACGCGTCGACACCCCAGCGGTGGTGCACGACCGGCACGTCGAGCACTGCCCCGGCGAACAGCGAGGTGTACTCCAGCGGGTCGGCGACGATCAGATCTGGCCCGAAGCCCCGCGCGAACTCCAGCACTTCGTCGAGATGTTTTCCGGCGTTCGCCCACCACACCTGGCCGTACCCTCCCCAGGAAGTGCGGGCGGGGCGCGGCCGTGCCTGCAGCGGACGCTCCTCCTCGCCCAGGCCGGCGGCGAGCATCCCGAGGACGTCGAAGCGATCGCCCACGCTGACGGCACTCACTCCCGCCCCGCACACCGCGTCCAGGACGTCAGGCTGCCCGGCGACCAACACCGTGTGGCCCGCTCCCTGCAGTGCCCAGGCGAGCGGCAGCATGGGGGTGCAGTGGGTCGGGATCGGGCTGCTCAGGATGAGGACCCGCATCGGATACCGCCTCTCCGGTGCTCGGCGGTGAGCCGCTCCAGCAGCACGGCCGTCTCCGGCGGTCCCGGCAGGGCCAGCGACTCGTGGTGCAGCGCGGTGGCTCCCTCCTGGCAGGAGGAGTCCTTCAGTACCCGTTCGATCTGCCGGTACAACTCGTCGACGGACAGGCCGTCGCGCGCGAGTACGGCACCCGCGCCGCGTTCCCGGACATAGCGGGCCGTGGCCCGCTCGTCCCACTTGGGCACGGGCACGATGACGTGCGGCACCCGGTGGGCCACGGCGGCGGCGAAGGTTCCGCCACCGCCGTGGTGCACGACGGCGGATGCACCGGGCAGCAGGACATCCAGTGGCATGTATCCGACCGCACGGACGTTGTCCGGCAGCTCACGCGCGGGAAGCTGCCCGGGGTCCAGCGTCGCGACCAGCTCGATGTCCCGCCCGGCCGCCGCGTCGAGCACGTCGCCGAGCGGCAGTCCGCTGTTCCCCTCGGGTTCCTTCCGGGCGCTCATCCCCAGCGTGAGCACGACCCGTGGACGGCTCGGCGGTTCGTGCAGCCAAGGGGGCAGGGTGACGGCTCCGGCGTACGGCACGCGCCTGACGGAGAGGGAGCGCCCCTCCACCGGCAACCGCATCCGGGGCGGCAGCAGATCCACGGACCACTGCCCGAGCAGGGCCTCGGGAGAGTAGTCCTGGCCGTAGCGGCGCAGCAGCGGCCGCATCCACTCCGCGAACCTGTCGTCGCCCGGTGCCTGCGCCTGGCTTATCCAGCCGATGTTGTCCAGGCCCCACAGCAGCCGCCCGTGCGCGGCGCCGCAGGCGTGCGCCGCGATGGCCGCCGGGGGGCACAACGGGTCCCACAGCACGAGGTCGGGGCGCCAGGAACGGGCGAAGCCGACCAGCGCGTCGAGCATCGGCCAGGGCTCGGGCCCGGGACGGGTCGGGTAGTAGTTCGAGAACATGCCAAGGAGTACGTCCCTGACGGGCTCCCAGCCGGTCTCCCCCAGCGGGTCGAGCGCCAGCGCTTCTCGCGCACGGCTCGAATCGTCGCTGCGGTGCGCGGCCACCATCTCCCGCAGCTCCTCACGCGGTCCCAGTCGTACGGCCGTCAGGCCAGTGGCGGTGATGGCCGCCGCCATGTCCGACTCGGCGATGCCGTCGTGTGCCGCGACGCAGACCTCGTGTCCCGCCGTACGCAGGGCGCGGGCGAGCGGCACGACCGGAAACAGGTGGGAGACGCTGGGGAAGACGGTGAACAGGACACGCATGCCTGATTCCTCTCTGGTTCCGGTCTCAGCACCCGCGCTCCGCGACAAGCCGCTCCAGGATGGGAACGACCTCCTGCGGGGCCGGGGTGGCGAGCATGTCGGCGTGCAGATCGTCGGTGCCCTGCCTGAAGGCGGGCTCGTGGAGCAGTCGCAGGATCTGCTTGCGCAGCTCGGGCACGGTGAACTCGCCCCTGCCGAGCTTCAGTCCGGCACCGCGCTCGTGGGTGTAGTCGGCGTAGGCCAGCCGGTCGCCGCCCTCCCCCGGCGAGGGAATGAGCTGCGGCACCCGGTACGTCACGGCGCTCGCGAAGGTGCCGCCGCCCCCGTGGTGCACGATGGCCGAGCAGGACGGCAGCAGCAGGCTCAGGGGCACGTAGTCGAGCGCGGCGACATTGTCCGGGACGCGGCTGACGTTCTTGAGCTGGGCGGCGTCGAGGGTGGCGACGAAGTCGGCGTCCACTCCCGACGCCATCTCCAACAGGTCGTTGACCAGGGCCACACTGTCGGCGGCCAGGAACTTGCGGGTACTCAGGCCCAGGGTCAGGCACACCCGGGGGCGCTCGGGTCGCTCGTGGAGCCACTGCGGGTACATGTGCGCGCCGTCGTAGGGAACCCGCCGCATCGGTACGCAGGTCAGGTCCAGCGGCAGCCGCATCCGCGGCGGCACGACATCGACGGTGAACTGCCCCTGCACCAGCTCCTCGTCGAACTCCTCGCCGAGTCGGTCGAGTTCGGGCCGCATGGCGTCGGCCATCGGGTCCTCACCGGCGGGGCGGCCTGCCGCGGTCGCCAGTTCGGCGAACCGCTGCCGCGCCCACGCGGTGTAGTCAAGGCCGTATTGCAACCGCCCGTGTACGGCGCCGCAGGCGCGCGCGGCCAGCGGCCCCGGGAAACTCAGCGGGTCCCACAGGACCAGGTCGGGACGCCAGGCCCGGGCGAATTCGACCAGATCATCGGCGAACGGCCGGTATCCGGGCGCGTGCGGCTTCCCCGGGTAGTACAGCGAGAACGCCGCCAGTTGGTAATGGCGCAGGGCGTTGCGGAAATTGAGGTCCTGCGGGTCGATGCGCAGCGCCTCGGTGATCTCCTCCAGCATCAGATTGTCCCCGGCGCCGCGCATCAGGGCCCCGAGATCCTCCGCCTGGCCGAGCGATACAGCGGTCAGCCCGGCGCTGGTGATGACGTCATTCATGTCGGGGTGGCTGGCCACGCACACCTCGTGCCCCGCGCTCTGCAAGGCCCAGGCCAGCGGCACGGTGGGCTGGAGGTGGGATGCCGCCGGCATGATCGTGAATAGGACACGCATCAGATATCAGGTCTCCGTTCTCGTCAGCCGAGCAGCGTTCCGCCGCTGGCGTCGAGGAAGGCGCCGGTGACCCAGCGCGCCTCGGGCGAGGCGAGGAACGCCACCACGTCGGCGATGTCCTCCGGTTCGCCGACCCTGTTGAAGGCGGACATCCCTGCCATCTGCTCGACGGCCTCCGGCATCGAGAAGACGGGGCTGTCGTTGCGGGTGATCCCCGGTGCGACGCTGTTGACCGTGATCCCGCGCGGGCCCAGGTGCTTGGCGAAGTGCAGGGCGAGCTGTTCCAGCGCGCCCTTGGACATCGCGTAGGCGATCTCCTGCGGGTTGGCCATGCGGGTGAGTCCCGAGGAGATGTTGACGATGCGGCCGCCATCAGGCATGTTCCGCAGCGCCCGCTGAATCAGGAAGAACGGCGCTTTCGCGTTGACCGCGATCAGCCGGTCGAACTCCTCGGGTGTGGTGTCCTCGGGCTTGACCCCGCCCATGACGCCCGCGTTGTTGACCAGGATGTCGAGCCCGTTGGACCCGGTGCGCTCGGTGAGCCCCTCTTCCAGCGCGAGGAACAGTTCGTGCACACCGCCGGGGGCCGCAAGGTCCGCGGCGACGGCGAAAGCGCTGCCGCCCTCCTCCTCGATCCGCTCCACGGTCCGTGCGGCCTGTTCCTCGCCGGTGGCGCAGTGCACCACCACGAGCGCGTCCTCGGAGGCGAGGCGGAGCGCGATGGCCCGCCCCATGCCGCGGCTCGACCCGGTGACCAGTGCGGTTCGTCCTGTGAGCTGGGCCATGCGGCCTTCCCTTCGTTTCGGTCTGCTGGTCGGTCTGCTGGTCGGTTTGCTGGTGGGCTTCCGTACGCCCGTGGGGTTCGCTGCCGGGGCGCTCCGTGCGGAGGGCGGCCCGAACCAGCGCCGCAGAACTTCGGGCAGGCTCCGGCCTTCCCGATCGCCGGCCCAGGCAATGTGGCCGTCCGGCCGGACGAGCAGCGCGCCGCAGTCAGCCAGGGGCGCGCCGCGCGGCGCGGTGGCAGCGACCGTCATCACCCGGTCCGACCAGTCCAGGGCCTCCCGCCCCGCTGGGCCGGACGAGCCGTCCGCGCTCAGGTGCAGGAGCAGGCCGCGCCGGCTCCGCAACAAGGCGGCGGGCGTGGTGGTCTCCCCCGACGCCAGGACCAGTCGGGTGTGCGGCACGGGGCGGCCCACCAGGGGGTGCCCCGAAGGGTCATGCGCGTACCGGGTGTCCTGGCCGGAGATGAGGCCGGCCAGCCGGGCACGAGTGTCCCCGCCGGCGTTGCCCTCGCCCTCGCCGTCGAGGAGCTCCCGCCAGAGCGCGCGCAGCCCCTCCGACTCGGGCCCGCCCAGCAGCAGCTGGGCCTGGGCGTGGATGTTGCCCAGAGTGTGCAGCCCCACGGCGTGCCGTTCCTCGTGATAGCTCTCCAGCAGTCCGTCGTCGGCCGGACCGCGCGCCCGGAGCGCGAGTTTCCAGCCCAGATTGAAGGCGTCCTGGAGGCCGAGGTTGAGGGCCTGCCCGCCGACGGGCATCTGCCGGTGGGCCGCGTCGCCCGCCAGCAGCACCCGGCCCGCCACATAGCGATCGGCCAGCAGGTTGACGTCGGTGAAGGAGTTGACCCACAGCGGGGTCCCGGCACTGATGTCCTCCCCGGTCACCCGCTGCCATGCCGCACCGACCTCAGCGAAGTCCCCGTCCGTGAGCTGCCGCCCGGGTGGCCTGCCGAACTCGTGCACCATCACCCGGGTGATCCCGTCAGGGCCCGGAGCCGCGTTGGCGAGCCCGCGCGCCGAGCGGGTGAACCTGCGCGCCGGGATATGGACCCCGCTCACGTCGGCCCGCAGCAGCTCCCTGCGGGCCTCCTGCCCCGCCATGGCGACACCGGCCAGCCGGCGCACTGTGCTGTGCTCGCCGTCGCAACCGACGACGTAGCCGGCGCGCAGCCGACCGGCGCCGCCTCCGGTCTCCGAACCGACCTCGACGAACTCCGGGCGCACCGTCAGGGAGGTCAGCCGGTGGCCACGGCGAATCCCGGCACCCAGTTCGCGGGCCCACTCCTCAAGGAGCTCTTCGGTGCGCGTCTGCGGGATCTTCCACAGTCCGGCGTGAGGTCCCGGCGTCCTCAGGTCGAGGGGCATGCCGCCGAAGTGGCCCCGCGGTGTGCCGGGCAGCTGCCCGAACCGCTCGAGCAGCCCCGCGCTGTCGAGGATGTCCATGGTGCGCGCGTGCAGAACGGAGGCGCGGGATTCGGTGGTGGGGGCGAGCCGCTGTTCCAGCACGGTGACCGAGGCACCGCCCAGCCGCAGTTCGGCGGCGAGCAGCAGGCCGACGGGGCCGGCTCCGACGACGACAATCTCGGTGTCGAGCCCGCCGGCCGGGCTCAACGCCGCAGCTCCGCGTACTCCTTGGCATGGCCGAGGGTGGCCAGGCTGTTGGTGCTCAGCGCGTTGCGCACGTACTGCCGGGCGTCTTCGGCCGTGGCGTCGGATCCCAGCACAGCGGCGATGTTGGCGGGGTTGAGCGTGACCGTGTGCTGGGAGGACGCCACGGTGTTCCCGTCGTCGTCCTCGTCGAAGGTCCAGTAGCCGGTGTGCAGGGTCATCAGCGCCGGCAGCGTGACCTGCTTGTAGGCGATGCCCCGGGCGTCGAAGCACACCCGGTGGGAGACCGTGGTGTGGGTCGAGCCGTCCTTCGCCCTGGTCTCCATCTCCAGGGTCTGGAGGCCAGGCGCCTTCTCCTCGCACTTCACCCTGGCCACGTGGGGCAGCCGCTCGGACCACAGGTGGGCCTCGTTGATGAAGTCGTAGACGTCCTTGGCGCTGCCGGCGACGCGGACGGTGTCCTCGAAGGAGAACGTCAGCTCCTCGGCCGCGTGCGCGGCCTCCAGAGTGCCCTTGAGCGAGGCCAGTTCGGCTCGGGAGTTGGAGTCCACGGCCCGGTCGATCCAGTCCAGGTCCGCGGGGTCGTCGTCGATCGCGCGGTAGTCGTGCAGCAGTCGTATCCGGGATTCGGCGGGCGACAGCTCCTCGACGATCCACTCGCCGCCCATCTCGGCGACGGGTGGGGTCGAAACGTCCTGGCGGAATCCGATGCGGCGCCGTTCCGGATCCAGGACGCGACGCGACGACCAGTTCTTGGGCTCGCCGTTGGCCACCGCCCAGATCCGTATCCGTTCCTCGTTCCCCTCGCGCTCGATCTGGTCGACATGGATGGTGGGGGGAAAGATCCGGGGCCAGTTCCGCACCTCGGCGAGCAGCAGGTAGACGGTTTCGGCAGGTGCCGAGACCGTGACGGTGTGCTCCACATCGCGCGGACCGTGCTGAGACATGTACTGCTCCTCGGTTGGAGGCCGTTCGCGGCCTGCTGCTCGAAGGGATCAGAAGTTGCCCAGGCCGCCGCAGACGTTCATCGCCTGCGAGGTGAGCGAGGCGGCGGTGTCGGAGACCAGGTAGCCGACCAGGCCCGCGACCTCTTCCGGCGTGGAGTACCGGCCGAGCGGGATCTTGGCCCGGAACTTCGCGTGCACGGCGTCCTCGGTCGTCTGCCATGCCGCGGCGTAGCCCTGGCGGACCCGCTGTGCCATGGGGGTCTCGACGTAGCCGGGGCAGACCGCGTTGACGGTGATGCCGGTCGGGGCGAGTTCGTTGCCCAGCGCCTTGGTGAAACCGACGACCCCGTGCTTGGACGCCGAGTACGGGGCGCCGAGCACCACGCCCTGCTTGCCTGCGGTGGAGGCGATGTTGATGATGCGGCCCTTGCTCTTGTACCGCATCCGTCCGGTACCGAGGACCTCCCTGGTGACGCGGAAGACGCTGTTGAGGTTGGTGTCGATCACGTCGTGCCACAGCTCGTCCGTGATGTCCGCCGTAACGCCGCCGCCGCTGCGGCCCGCGTTGTTGACCAGTACGTCGACGCTGCCGTACCGGCCGACGGCTCCGGCGACGAACGCCTTGACGTCGGCGTCGGATCGCACGTCCATGGGCATGCCGTCGGCGCTGATGCCCTCCTCGCGCAGTTGCTTGACCGTTGCCTGAACGCTTTCGGCGCTCCGCGCTCCCAGGAAGACTGTGTAGCCGCCTTCGCCCAGCAGCCGGGCCACGGCGAGCCCGATTCCGCTGGTGGCGCCGGTGACGAGAGCGAGGGGTTGGTTCGTTCGTTCCATGGCCTTCTCCTTCGGTCAGGCGGTGAGACTCACCAGCTCGGCATTGACGTGGTCCACGAGGGCGCGGGGAGTGGTCGCGTTGATCAACGCGTCGTCCGCCAGGGTGATCTTCAACTCGGACTCGATGCGTCCGCCGGTCTCCAGCAGCGCCAGGGACTCGTAGCCGAGCGCTTCGAAGTCGGTGTCCAGGATGTCGCCGTCGAAGTCGACGTTCTCGTCGGCTCCCGCGACCTCGACGAGGATCTCCTTCAGGCGTTCGACGGTGAACTTTGGCTGTTCCATGACGGCATGGGTCCTTCCGATAGGGGAGGGGATGGACGTTGAGGGGGGTGGTCGTGGGGTGCGCCGGGGCAGCCGGCCTCGTTCAGTCGGCGCGGCGGATGACGGCGGCCGAGTTGAAGCCGCCCTGGCCACGCGCCAGCACGAGCGCCGCGCGCAGGTCCCTACGCCGTGCGGTACCGGTGACCAGGTCGATCGCGTAGTCGGGCGCTGTCTCGACGTGAACGGTGGGTGGGATGATGCCCTCGCCGAGCGAGAGCAGCGCCGCGGCCACGTCCAGCGGTGCACCGCCCGAGTGGAGGCGTCCCGTCATCGTCTTCGGCGCGGTGACGGGGACCCCGCCGGGGCCGAAGACCGATGTCAGTGCGTTGACTTCGGCACGGTCCAGCTCGGGCACGGCAGCCGCGTCGGCGAAGACAACATCGATGTCGCCGGGCGTCGCCCCCGCGTCCTCCAGGGCCAGTTCGATCACGCGCCGGAATCCGGCGGGCCGCCCGCTGCCCGGTCTGGCGTCGAAGGTGGCGGCGTATCCCGCGAGTTCGCCGTACACGCGGGCACCGCGCTCCCTGGCGGCGGCGGCCTCCTCCGTGATCAGGATGGCGCCGCCCTCGCCCGGCACATGTCCCGCGGCCCGCGCGTCGAACGGCAGGAAGGCCGTCTGCGCGTCGCTGCCCGTGGAAACCCTGCCGCTGGTGAGCTGAGCCACCCAGCCCCAGGGGCACAACGAGGCGTCCACGGCGCCCGACACGACGATCCGGCTGCCCTTGCGGATCAGCCGCCGTGCGTGGGCGAGCGCGTCAAGACCGCCCGCCTGGTCGCTGACGACGACGGCGTTCGGGCCCTTCATCCCGTTACGGATGGAGATCTGGCCGGTGTTGACGGCGTAGAACCAGGCGAACGACTGGTAGGCGCTCACTCTTCCCGGGCCCAGGCTCCAGAGCTTGGCCAGCTCCCGCTGTCCGAACTCGAATCCCCCCGAGGAACTGGCCGTGACCACTCCCATGTCGAAGGGCTCCTGGTCCTGCGGCGAGAGGGCCGCGTCGGCGAGCGCCCAGTCCGTCGCCGCGAGCGCCATCTGCGTCATGTGGTCCGTCTGCGGAATGAGGCGGGAGTGCAGATGCTCGCCGGCGGTGAAGCCGCTGATCTCTCCCGCGAGCGTCGCCGGATAGCCGCTCGCGTCGAAACGGGTGACCGGGCCGATGCCGCTGGTGCCCGCACAGGTCGCGTCCCAGAACGCGCGCGTCCCCAGGCCGTTGGGTGCGACGGCGCTGATGCCCGTGAAGACGGTTCTCCGGCTCACGCGGCGTTCCTCTTCCCGCTCCTGAGCAGCATGGCCGACTGGAACCCGCCGAATCCGCTGCCCACGGTGAGCACGGTGTCGGTCCGCTGCTCCCTTGCCGTCACCGGGACGTAGTCCAGGTCGCACTCGGGGTCGGGAGTGTGGAGGTTGGCCGTCGGCGGGACGGTGTCGTGCTCCATGGCCAGCACGCTCGCGGCGATCTCCAGAGCGCCGACGGCGCCGAGGGAGTGCCCGATCATGGACTTGATGGAGCTGACGGGTACGTCGTAGGCGTGGTGGCCCAGCGCCGACTTGAACGCCGCCGTCTCGTGCCGGTCGTTCTGCTTGGTGCCCGAGCCGTGCGCGTTGACGTAGTCGATGTCGGCCGGATCGAGCCGTGCCTCGTCCAGTGCGACGCGGATGGCCTCGGCCATCTCGGCTCCATCGGGGCGCAGCCCGGTCATGTGGTACGCGTTGCTGCGGGTGGCGAAGCCCGCGATCTCCGCGTGCACGCGCGCCCCACGGGCCCGCGCCGCCTGGAGTTCCTCGAGGATGAACACGGCGGCGCCCTCACCGAGTACGAACCCGTTGCGTGTCCCGTCGAAGGGCCGCGACGCCGAGCCGGGCTCGTCGCAACGGGGGGTCGTCGCCTTGATCGCGTCGAAGCACGCCATGGTGATCGGCGATATGGGCGCGTCCGAAGCACCGGCCACCATCACGTCCGCGGAACCCTCCCGGATCAGTTCGGCCGCGTAACTCACCGCCTCGATTCCGGAGGTGCAGCCCGTGGACACGACCGTGGCCGGGCCCTCGGCCCCCGCGGTCCAGGCCACTTCGGCGGCGAACGAGGAGGGGACCAGGTAGTCGTAGAGGTGGGGCACGGCGTAGGTGTGGTCGACCAGCTCCAGCCTGCCGCCGTCGCTGACCGTCCGGTATTCGGTGTCCAGGCCCATGGTGGCCCCGACGGCAGTGCCGATGCTGACGCCCATCCGGTGCGGGTTGCGGCCCCCCGGGTCGAGACCGCTGTCGGCGAGTGCCTCCCTCGTGGCGACGACGGCCAGCTGCGCGCCCCGGTCCATGCGGCGGGCCTCCTGGGGGCTCAGGCCGTGGACCTCAGGGTCGAAGTCGATCTCCGCTGCCACCCGGGACCGGAAGGGCGTGGGGTCGAAGAAGGTGATGGCCCGGGTCGCGGTGCGCCCCTCGCTCAGCAGACTCCAGAAGTCCTTCGTCCCCGTGCCGCCCGGCGCGAGCACGCCCATTCCGGTCACGACCACGCGCTTGTCCGTCACGCGCCGGCCCTCCAGTGATAGAAGCGCTCGGCCATGGCGTCGGCCGGCGAGCGCCAGGTGGCGGGGTCGTACGCCTGGATGAACGGCTTCAGGTCGGCGCTGATGGCGGTGAAGCGCCGGTCGTCCTTGGCTTCCTCGATCCGTTGGCCACCGTTCTCGCCGTCGAAGTCCTGTACGTGGAAGTACAGCCCTCGATAGGCGAAGAGCTGGCGTCGACGGGTGCCCATGAGGTGGGGCATCTCCGTCTCGTCGAAGGCATCGAACAGGCGCGCCACGTCCGCTTTCGCACCGGGCTCCATGCGGGCCACGATCAGTGTGCTGTACATGCTCTTCCTCGTTCTCTCCGGCCGGGTAGGGAATCGATGAGTTGCTGGGCTCACGTGGTCGCCGACGGGGCCGCGGGACCGAACCAGCGGTTCAGCGCGGCGCTGAGCCCACAGTGCGTACCGGGCGCCGCCCATGCGACGTAGCCGTCAGGGCGGACGAGCGCCGCCGATGTACCGTGCAGCAGGGCCGCCGCTTCCTGGTCGCGGGGGGCCGCGGTGACGATGTCGACCCGGTCCCGCCAGGGGCGCGCGCGCTCGCGCAGCCTGGCACTGTCGGCGAAGTCGAAAAGAGTTCCGCGAGCGCGGTGCAGTTCCCGGTGGGTGTCGGTCGCGGACCCGCCGGCCGAGCCGTCGGCCCGTCGCGTCAGCTCGGCCGGCGGGATGCGCGAACCGAGCAGCGGGCTCGACCCGCCGCCGACGTCGTAGCGGATCTCCAGGCCCGACACCATTCCGGCCAAGTGCCGGCTGACCTCGGGGTAGCGGATCAGTTCAGCGAGTACATCCCGTACGGGCTGCACCTCCGGACCCGACAGGAAAAGCAGTCCCTGCGCTCGGGTGTTGAGCATCAGCCGCTCCCCGACCGGATGCCGCTCGGCGTGGTACGAGTCCAGCAGGCCCTCCGGCGCGCGGTCCCGTACCACCGCTCCGAGCTTCCAGCCGAGGTTCATCGCGTCCTGGATCCCGGTGTTCATCCCCTGGCCGCCGGCAGGCAGATGGATGTGCGCGGCATCCCCTGCCAGCAGCACACGGCCCCTGCGGTACTCGGTGGCCAGCCGGGTGGCGTCCCCGAACGAGGACAGCCACACGGGCTCGGCGTGCGAGATGTCGCTCCCGGTCAGCCGCTTCCACGCCGTGGCAACCTCTTCCCAGGACGGCGGCGTCGTACGCCGCTGGGGCGGTGTGCCGCGCTCACAGATGATCAGGCGCGTGACCCCGCCGGGCATGGGACCGACCATGACCATGCCGCCGGCGAGGGTCTCCCCGATCAACCGCGGCTCGAGCTCGACGCCCCTTACGTCCGCCAGGAACATCTCCAGGGTCGCGGAGGTCCCCGGGAATTCGAACCCGGCCTTCTTGCGTATCAGGCTGCGTCCGCCGTCACAGCCCACCACGTAGCGGGCGCGCAGTGTCTGCTCCCCTTCGGGGCCGCGCACCGTGACCTCGGCCGCCTCGTCGGTCTGGCGCAGCGAGAGCACCTCGTGACGGCGGCGGATGTCGGCACCCAGTTGGACGGCCCACTCCTCCAGCACTGTTTCGGTGACCGACTGGGGGATCGCCTTGGCCGCACGGTGTCCGGCCAGCACGCCGAAGTCCACGGGGAGCCCGCCGAAGTGCCCCAGGTTGTTGAGTTCGAGGCCCTTGAAGCGGGGAAGGAGCCCGCGTTGGGCGAAGACCTCCATCGTGCGGGCCGTGAATCCCAGCCCACGCGACTCTCCCGTCCGCTGCGCGAGCCGCTCCAGCACGATGACTTCCGCACCCGCCAGCCTCAGTTCGGCGGCAAGCGTCATACCTGTCGGGCCCGCGCCCACCACAATGACTGCTGCGTCCATGGACTGCTCCTCCGATATCGGTGATCGCTCGGGATGAGGGGCCAGGGACCCGGCTCAGCGAGCCCGCGTCACTCCCCGCTCCCCCGGCATGCCTTCCGCCGCCTGTCGCGCGCCCCCCGGCGCCGGGGGCTCGTCGCGCTGCCCTGCCCGGCTGAGCCACGCCTCCAGTTCGAGGCAGTCCCGGTAGTCCGGCAGCATCCGGCGCTCCCGGGCTTCTGCGAGGGTGGGAGCGACCGTGTCCCGCTCGGAGAGGATCGGGTCGATGTCGTCGGGAACGGGCAGGCCGAGCGTGGGGTCCAGGACGTTGACCGCCAGTTCGTGCTCGGCCACGTAGGACTCCGACATCAGATAGGACATGACGGTGTCGTCCTGCAGCGCGATGAAGGTGTGGCCGACGCCGACGGGCAGGTACACGCCGCGGAATTCGACCGGGTCCAGGACTGTCGCCTCCCATTTGCCGAAGGTCGGTGAGCCGATCCGGATGTCGACGGCGATGTCCAGGGCCCTGCCCTGCGGGCAGTACACATATTTCGCGGAACCCGGCGGCGTGAGGGTGTAATGAATTCCACGGACAACACCCCTGCGAGAAGTACTGTGATTGCTCTGCGCCAGGCGGAACATTTCCCCGCCTTTCGCCTCTTCGAAGGCCTCGCGCTGGAACGGGGAAACAAACACTCCACGCGCGTCCGAAATCACACGCGGGGTGAACTCGATCGCGCCTTCGACCGCAAGTTTCCGCGCTTTCATAAGTCCCTCCGGGGGCAGGCGTACGGGGGCAAAAGCCAGGCCCACGGAAGAAGAATCCGCCGACTCGGGCCATGAAAAGTCCCCCGTGCCCGTGAACGGGCTCGGGGGCATCGCTTCACACCGTGCACCGGCTGAAGGCGCAATACTTTGGAAGCTAGTTATAAGTTTCTTCGCCCGAGGTCAGGATCTCAATGGCCTCCATGTCAGACTTGTGTCAATTCAGGATCGGGGAGTATTTACCTGCGGAAGAGTCCGGCAGATCCAGGTCAGAGAATCGTCAACTACCAAGGCCAGCAGGTGGAAGCCGGATCGTGGCCCGTCACGGTCACGAGGCGACGTCCGGAACCTGCAGGCCCGACAGGAGGCCGGCGCGCACCGCCTTCGTGACGGCGTCCAGCCGGGACGTGGCCCCTAACTTCTGGAAGACGCTGTGCAGATGCCGCTTCACGGTCCCCTCCTTCAACTGCAGTTCCTTGGCGATCTGCCGGTTGGTCCAGGAACGCGCGACGAAGTTGAGGACCTGCTGCTCCCGTTCGGTCAGGATCGGGGACGAAACCTGTGCCGACGTATCCGGCACCGCGCCGTGCAGTACGTCGAGAACATCTCCCAGCCTGGCGGACCACGGAATGAAGAAGTGCGCACCGGCGCGCATAAGTTGCAGTCGGGCGTCCGGACGCCGACCCAATTGCAGCGCCACCACTCGAGCGGAAGGCGATCTGACACGGACGCGTCTGATGAGAGGTCCCGCGGTTCCCGTACGCATTGCAATAAGGACGACATCGGGTTGTAACTCACCAGCCAGGGATTCCACTTCACCGTCGTCGGCGGACCAGCCGACAACAGCGGCACTACCCTGTGTCTCCAGCAGCCCTGCGACCGCGTCGCTCAGCCAGAGTT
Organism: Streptomyces sp. NPDC055189; assembly: GCF_053606765.1. Taxonomy (NCBI): domain Bacteria; kingdom Bacillati; phylum Actinomycetota; class Actinomycetes; order Kitasatosporales; family Streptomycetaceae; genus Streptomyces; species Streptomyces sp. NPDC055189. Next base: position 71,006 of record NZ_JBSGSG010000004.1, on the reverse strand, counting down.
GATCGCTGGCGATGAGCGCGCGTACAACACGCGTCATGGATCCTCCAGGTTCCGGAGAGCCAGGAGCCGGTTATTACTACCGGTGAGAAAATCAACCCATCGCCTGTTGCACACGCATGAGCCGACGTCGACGCAGATCTTTCCAGAGAGTGAGACCGCGAAATGTATTTAGTGAATCCCCGTTAAGACCTTGAATACGCCGTCCGCAATGCGCGATCGACGGACCTCCCCGTAGTGTCAATCGGCTCATCGGACAAGCCAGTTCTACGCTAACAGACGCTACCCCCGCACCAGGCTTCGCGATCACCCCGCCCACCTTTTGGCATATGCCAATGACGAACGCCAAGATCCACTGCCCCGCGTCCGATCCCCTGCCGGGCGACACCTCTGCGGAACGTCTCGCCGCCGGGCGTCAGGCGCCGCTCATGCCGCCTCGTAGTGATGCGCGTCCCCGCCCCGCCACTTCACCCAGCCGGGATCGTCGAGCAGCCCCTCCGCGTCCGTCAGCCCGGCCTGACGCAGGAACTCGACGACATCGGCATCGCAGTGCGCGAGGCCGAGGATCTCCCCCTCGACCGTCACCCTGCGGCCACCCGTGCCCAGCGGCGGATGCACGGTCACCGGTGCGGCGGACGTACGTCCGGTGTGCGCGCTCACCGGCGCTTCCGTGACTGCAGATACCAGGCCGCGGCAAGGCCTATGACCACCAGGACGATCAATATCTTCATGATGCCCGGGTTCCCCGGATCACGGACCTGATGCCCGCTTCACGATCAGGAAGCTCACTTCGTGATCGGGCGCGTCGGTTCGGCGCCGGGCGGGCGGGAAAGCGCAGGGTGTCCATGACGTGGGCCGGCCCGGCGCGAGCCCGCGAGGACGAGACACGAAGGAGAGAGCAGATGCTGTTCGGCAAGGAACACGTCAAGCGCTACGTCGAGACCGACGGCGAGGAAGGCCACGACTGGCAGGGCACCACGGTGCTCATCCTCACCACGACCGGCCGCAAGAGCGGCGAGCAGCGCAGCACCCCGCTGATCTACCGGCCGCACGGAGACGCGGTGCTCGTGGTCGCCTCGAACGGCGGAGCCGACACCCCGCCCCTCTGGTTCCGCAATCTGGAGGCGGACCCCGAGGTGCAGGTGCAGATCAAGGGCGACCGCTTCACCGCCCGCGCGCGCACCGCGACGGCGGACGAGAAGCCGGGGATGTGGCGGACCATGGCCGCGACGTGGCCCGCCTATGACGAGTACCAGACCAAGACCGACAGGTCGATCCCGGTCGTGGTCCTGGAGCGCGTCTGAGGGCCGGAGCCACAAGCGACGGGACGCGGTGGCACCCCGCGCCGATCGGCGGGGCCACCGCTTGTCCCGCACCCGGATGTCACCGCAAAGAGCAGGACCAGGAGGTTTGCACTGTTGACGCAGGTGGAATCGTTCCTGCGCCCCAGCGCTTCGGTGGGGCGGGTGGGACTCGAACCCACGGCCGACGGATTATGAGTCCGCTGCTCTAACCGGCTGAGCTACCGCCCCTAACGGCGCGTCGCGCACATTTGTGCGCGCCGTCTGCCGCAGCATAGCCGCTCATACGATCTCCTGCTTCGGATGGTCGGCATCGCTCGACCATGAGGACCGCAGGGCTGCCCGCATGGTTCCACCAGGCATGAAAATGGACCCCTGAGTGGAATCTCAAGGGCCCTTCTCACTTGCTCTCCCGACTGGACTCGAACCAGTAACCTGCCGGTTAACAGCCGGCTGCTCTGCCAATTGAGCTACAGGAGACCGAGCTCCCCCGACTGGACTCGAACCAGTAACCTGCCGGTTAACAGCCGGCTGCTCTGCCAATTGAGCTACAGGGGATCGTCTCGTTTGCATCGATCGCACCGAACCGGGAACTCTCCAGGCGGCGGGCGGTCGCTGCGACACATACATTAGCGCAAGCAGGGGGGTGCTCCGCCAATCGGTATCCCCCCACCGCCGACACAGACCAGCAGACGAGCGAACAGACGCTCGACGCCGACGTAAGGGAAGGGTGGCAGACATGCGCTACCGGCTCACATTCGTGGCGGGTCTGGCTCTCGGGTACGTGCTCGGTACCCGGGCCGGCCGCGAGCGCTACGAGAAGCTGAAGAAGTCCGCCCGGGAGATCGCGCAGAACCCGGCCGTGCGCAACACCGTCGAGTCCGCGACCCAGCAGGGCAGGGACGTGGCGGGCAAGGCCTTCCACTCCGTGTCCGAGAAGGTGGGCGACCGGGTCCCCGACTCGGTGAGCGACCGGGTGCGCTCGCTGCGCGAGCGCGGGCAGGGCAGCGGCGAGGACGACTGGGGCACCAGCAACACGTAGCCGGGACAACTCCCGGGAGCTGAGGTACGGGACACGTCGCGCGGTGCGGCAGAATTCCAGGCATGGGGATAGTCGCAGGGTTGGACAGTTCGCCCGATTTCACACGCATCGTGGTCTGTGACGCGGACACGGGTGCCGTACTCAAGCAGGGCTATGCCCCGCATCCGACGGAGAACCCCGACGGCGGGCGCCCCTCGGACGTGGATCCGCAGGCCTGGCTGCTCTCTCTCGGCGAGGCGGCCGGCGGCGGTCTGCTCGAAGGCGTGCAGGCCATCGGCGTCTCCGCGCAGCAGAACGCGGTCGTCCCCCTCGACCGGCACGGCAACACGGTGCGGCCCGCGCTCGTCGGCAACGACCGTCGGGCGCAGGTCGCCGCCGCCGATCTGATCGACGGACTCGGCAGCCGCGAGGCCTGGGCACAGGCCGTGGGCTGCGTCCCGCAGGCGGCCCACCCCGTGACGAAGCTGCGCTGGCTGGCGAAGTCCGAGCCGGAGGCCGCGCAGCGCGTCGCCGCCCTCATGCAGGCACACGACTGGCTGGTGTGGCAGCTGCTCGGCAGGCCCGCGCGGCGCACGACCGACCGCGGCGGCGCCTCCGGGACCGGTTACTGGTCGGCGGCGACCGGTTCGTACCGCCCCGATCTCGTCGATCTCGCGCTCGGGCACCAGGCGATGCTGCCCGAGGTGATCGGCCCCGCAGAGGCCGCAGGGACGACGCCCGAGGGGCTGCTGATCTCGGCGGGGACCGGCGAGACGATGGCGGCGGCGTTCGGGCTCGGGGTGCAACAGGGCGACGCGGTCGTCTCGTTGGGGGCCTCGGGTTCCGTGATGGCCGTGCACCACGAGGCGCTCGTCGACCCGAGCGGGACCATCACCTCGCTCGCGGACGCCACCGGCATGCATCTGCCGGTGGTGCACACGCTGAACGCGGTGCGCGTGCTGCGCGGCGCCGCCGAGATGCTCGGGGCGGCCGACCTCGAAGCACTCTCCGAGCTGGCCATGAAGTCGACGCCGGGTGCGCACGGGCTCGTACTCCTGCCGTATCTGGAGGGCGAGAAGACGCCGAATCTGCCGCACGCGGCGGGCACCCTGACCGGCCTCCGGCGCGAGTCGATGCGGCCCGAGCATCTGGCGCGGGCCGCGTTCGAGGGCATGCTGTGCGGGCTCGGCGACGCGCTCGACGTGCTGCGGGGCCGTGGCGTGGAGGTGCGCCGGGTCTTCCTGCTCGGCGCGGCGGCCGAGCTGCCCGCGGTGCAGGCCGCGGCGCCGATGCTGTTCGGCACGCAGGTCGTGGTGCCGCAGCCTGCGGACTACGCGGCGATCGGCGCGGCACGCCAGGCGGCCTGGGCACTGAACGGCCAGCTGCCGTACTGGCAGGGGGCATCGGCACAGGTCTTCGAGCCGGGCGAGGAACACTCCGTGGGCCAGGCGGTGCGCCAGCAGTACCGGACAGTGCGCGAGCAGTCGCATCCGGGGGCGTTCGAAGCGAGCGGCTTCTAGGGGCGCGAGGAACTGCGCGATCAGCCACGACGCACCCGCAGAAGAGCACACCACTTCTTGACCCAGCCCATATTTTTACCGGGTCATGGCTTAATCGGTTGCACGTACCCGGGTGCGGTGCCGGAGTATGGGGGCGACCTCGCCAAGAACCCCGCCCACGCCTCTCGAAGAGACTCCGTGCTCATACGACTCCTTCGGGCCCACCTGGGCCCGTACAAGAAGCCCATCGCCCTGCTGGTGCTGCTGCAGTTCCTGCAGACCTGCGCCTCGCTCTACCTGCCCACCCTCAACGCCGACATCATCGACAAGGGTGTCGTAAAGGGCGACACGGGTTACATCCTCTCGTTCGGCGGCATCATGATCGCCGTCACCGTCGCCCAGGTGGTCTGCAACGTGGGCGCCGTCTACTACGGCGCCCGCACCGCCTCCGCGCTCGGCCGCGACGTCCGGGCCGCCGTCTTCGACCGCGTGCAGTCGTTCTCCGCCCGCGAGTTGGGGCACTTCGGGGCGCCGTCGCTGATCACCCGGACCACGAACGACGTCCAGCAGGTACAGATGCTGGTCCTGATGTCGTTCACGCTGATGGTGTCGGCGCCGATCATGTGCGTCGGCGGCATCGTCATGGCCCTCGGGCTCGACGTACCGCTCTCGGGTGTCCTGGTCGCGGTCGTGCCCGTACTCGCGATCTGCGTGAGTCTGATCGTGAAGCGCCTTCGCCCGCTCTTCCGCACCATGCAGGTGCGCCTCGACACCGTGAACCGCGTGCTGCGCGAGCAGATCACCGGCAACCGCGTGATCCGCGCCTTCGTCCGCGACGACTACGAGAAGGATCGCTTCCGCAAGGCCAACTCCGAGCTGACCGACGTGTCGCTCGGCACCGGCAAGCTGCTCGCGCTGATGTTCCCGATCGTCATGACGGTCGTGAACGTCTCGTCGATCGCCGTGGTCTGGTTCGGCGCGCACCGCATCGACAGCGGCGGCATGCAGATCGGGGCGCTCACCGCGTTCCTCGCGTATCTGATGCAGATCGTGATGTCCGTGATGATGGCCACCTTCATGTTCATGATGGTGCCGCGCGCCGAGGTCTGCGCCGAGCGCATCGAGGAGGTCCTGGACACCGAGAGCAGCGTGGTGCCCCCGGCCTCCCCCGTGACGGAGCTGCGCAGCCACGGCCACCTGGAGATCCGCGACGCGGGCTTCCGCTACCCCGGCGCCGAGGAGCCCGTCATCAAGGCCGTCGACCTGGTCGCGCGGCCCGGTGAGACGACCGCCGTGATCGGCTCGACCGGCAGCGGCAAGTCGACGCTGCTGAGCCTCGTGCCGCGGCTCATCGACAGCACCGAGGGCGAGGTCCTGGTGGACGGCGTCCCGGTGCACACCATCGAGCCCGCGCTGCTGGCGCGGACGGTGGGCATGGTCCCGCAGAAGCCGTACCTCTTCGCCGGCACGGTCGCCACCAACCTCCGCTACGGGAACCCGGACGCGACGGACGAGGAGCTCTGGCACGCGCTTGAGGTCGCCCAGGCCAAGGGCTTCGTGGAAGGTCTCGAAGAGGGGCTGAACGCGCCCATCTCGCAGGGCGGCACGAACGTCTCCGGCGGCCAGCGCCAGCGGCTCGCGATCGCGCGGACCCTGGTGCAGCGCCCCGAGATCTATCTCTTCGACGACTCCTTCTCGGCCCTGGACTACGCGACCGACGCCGCCCTGCGCGCCGCGCTCGGCCGCGAGACCGCCGAGGCGACCGTCGTGATCGTCGCCCAGCGCGTGGCGACGATCCGGGAAGCCGACCGCATCATCGTCCTCGACGAGGGCCGGGTCGTGGGGACGGGACGCCATCACGAGCTGATGGAGAGCAATGAGACCTACCGGGAGATCGTGCTCTCCCAGCTGACGGAAGCGGAGGCCGCGTAATGGCCGGTCCGGGTGGCGGACAGATGATGGGGCCGGACTCCCGGTCGATGGACTTCAAGGGGTCCGGCAAACGGCTGCTCGCGCAGTTCAGGCCCGAGCGCACCACGATGTACGGGATGCTCGCCGCCGGAGTGCTCAGCGTGGCGCTCAGCGTGCTCGGCCCCAAGATCCTCGGCAAGGCGACCGACCTGCTCTTCGCGGGCATCGTCGGCCGTGACATGCCGGCGGGCATCACCAAGGACCAGGCCATCGAGGGCCTGCGCGACAAGGGCGACGGCGGCATGGCCGACATGCTCTCCGGGGTCGACTTCACGCCGGGCAAGGGCATCGACTTCGGCGCCGTGGGCGAAGTCCTGCTGCTCGCTCTCTGCGCGTTCCTGATCGCGGGACTGCTGATGGCGGTGGCGACGCGGCTCTCGAACCGTGCGATCAACAAGACCGTCTTCCATATGCGCGGCGACGTGCAGGCGAAGCTGTCGCGGCTCCCGCTCTCGTACTTCGACAAGCGGCAGCGCGGCGAGGTGCTCAGCCGGGCGACGAACGACCTGGACAACATCGGCCAGACCCTGCAGCAGACCATGGGCCAGCTGGTGAACTCCCTGCTCACCATCGTCGGCGTACTGGTGATGATGTTCTACGTCTCGCCGCTGCTCGCCCTGGTGGCCCTGGTCACCGTGCCCCTTTCGTTCTTCGTGGCGACGAAGGTCGGCAAGCGGTCGCAGCCGCAGTTCGTGCAGCAGTGGAAGTCCACCGGCAAGCTCAACGCGCACATCGAGGAGATGTACACCGGGCACACCCTGGTGAAGGTCTTCGGGCGCCAGGAGGAGTCGGCGAAGGCCTTCGCCGAGCAGAACGACGCGCTGTACGAGGCCGGGTTCAAGGCGCAGTTCAACAGCGGGGCCATGCAGCCGCTGATGTTCTTCATGTCGAACCTCAACTACGTCCTCGTGGCCGTGGTGGGCGGTCTGCGGGTCGCGTCCGGCGCCCTGTCGATCGGTGACGTGCAGGCCTTCATCCAGTACTCGCGGCAGTTCTCGATGCCGCTCACGCAGGTCGCGTCGATGGCGAACCTGGTGCAGTCCGGTGTCGCGTCGGCCGAGCGGATCTTCGAGCTGCTCGACGCGGAGGAGCAGGAGGCCGACCCGGTGCCGGGCGAGCGCCCCGACCAGCTGCGCGGCCGGGTCGAGATGGAGCGGGTCTCCTTCCGCTACGAGAAGGACAAGCCGCTCATCGAGGACCTGTCCCTGAAGGTCGAGCCCGGTCACACGGTGGCCATCGTCGGACCGACCGGCGCGGGCAAGACCACGCTGGTCAATCTCCTGATGCGGTTCTACGAGGTCACCGGCGGACACATCACCCTGGACGGGGTCGACATCGCGAAGATGTCGCGCGACGAACTGCGCTCCGGCATCGGCATGGTGCTCCAGGACACCTGGCTGTTCGGCGGCACCATCGCCGAGAACATCGCGTACGGAGCCGCCAAGGACGTCACGCGCGAGGAGATCGAGGAGGCGGCGCGGGCGGCCCACGCCGACCGCTTCTGCCGCACGCTGCCCGACGGCTACGACACCGTGATCGACGACGAGGGCACGGGGGTGAGCGCGGGCGAGAAGCAGCTGATCACGATCGCGCGGGCGTTCCTCTCCGACCCGGTGATCCTGGTGCTCGACGAGGCGACGAGTTCGGTCGACACCCGCACCGAGGTGCTCATCCAGAAGGCGATGTCGCGGCTCGCCCACGGGCGGACCTCGTTCGTCATCGCCCACCGGCTCTCCACGATCCGCGACGCGGACACCATCCTGGTGATGGAGGACGGCGCGATCGTCGAGCAGGGCACGCATGACGCGTTGCTGGCGCAGGAAGGGGCTTACGCCCGTCTGTATGCCGCTCAGTTCGCGCAGGCCGTGGCCGAGGTCGACTGAGGGCGGGACCGGGGTTCAGCCGACCTGAGCCTCAGTCCAGATAGCCCCGAAGCTGGTCCGCGAAGGCGTGGTCCCGCAGCTTGTTGAGGGTCTTGGACTCGATCTGGCGGATGCGTTCGCGTGTCACGCCGAAGATCCGGCCGATCTCCTCCAGGGTGCGGGGCCTGCCGTCCGCGAGGCCGTAGCGCAGCTGGACGACCTTGCGTTCGCGCTCGCCGAGCGTGGAGAGCACCGCCTCCAGGTGTTCGCGCAGCAGCAGGAACGCCGCCGATTCGACGGGGCTCGTCGCGTCGCCGTCCTCGATGAGGTCGCCGAGCGCGACGTCGTCCTCCTCGCCCACGGGCGCGTGCAGCGACACCGGTTCCTGGGCCAGGCGCAGGACTTCGCTGACGCGCTCGTGCGGCAGGTCGAGCTGGGCGGCGACCTCTTCGGGGGTCGGTTCGTAGCCCCGCTCCTGGAGCATGCGGCGCTGGACGCGGACGACGCGGTTGATCAGCTCGACGACGTGCACGGGGACGCGGATGGTGCGGGCCTGGTCGGCGAGGGCCCGCGACATCGCCTGGCGGATCCACCAGGTCGCGTACGTGGAGAATTTGTAGCCGCGTGCGTAGTCGAACTTCTCGACGGCCCTGATCAGGCCGAGGTTTCCCTCCTGGACGAGGTCGAGCATGGTCAGTCCGCGCCCGACATACCGCTTGGCGACGGAGACGACCAGGCGGAGGTTGGCCTCGATCAGGCGGCGCTTGGCCATGCGGCCCATGACGACCAACTTGTCCAGATCAAGGGCGAGTTGTGAGTCCAGGTCGGTGGCAAGGCGCAGCTTCTCCTCGGCGAAGAGACCGGCCTCCACACCGCGCGCGAGTTCCACTTCCTCCGCCGCCGTGAGCAGCGGGATGCGGCCTATCTCGCGCAGATACTGCCGGAACAGGTCGGACGAGGGGCCGCCGGTGTCGGCGCGGCCGCGGGGGGCGGGCGGCAGCGGCAGCGTGCCGCTCTCCGGTTCGAGTGCCTCCGGGGCTTCCCGCGGGTCGGGGATGGTCTCCGCTTCGGGGCTTTCGGGCCCCGCTTCCGGGTGCCGTGCGGCGCGGCTCTGTGGGGGCACGGCCGCGATGACGTCCGTATCCGCCTCCGCCTCCGCTTCCGCGGCAACGGCGGTCTCGGTCTGGGTGAGGGTCTGGGTCTGCACGGGGGCGACCTCCATGATGATCGCTGCTGAGGCGTGCGGCAGCGGTACAGCGGGATCGGCTTCGACGGCCTCGCCGCTGTCCGTCCCGAACACGATGTGTGGAATCGCGGGTTCACCGGATCCGCATCCGCTGTCTGCGGGCCGGCCGCGCTCCGAGGACTCAGGCACCGCAACCCAGTGTGGGGCACGACACACGGCCGCCACGAGGGGCGTGCGGTGACTTTTTGAGTCCGGTCCGTAACCGCGTGGTTACCCCGCGGGTAACCAGTCCCGCGCTACGTGAACCTCAGAGAGCGTCTGCGCCGCGCTCGCGAAGCGCCCTGCCGTACTGCTGGAGGACCCACAACTCGTTCTGCACGGCCGCCAGTTGAGCGGCGTCGCCCTGGGCGGTCAGGCGGGTCAGGCTGCCCTGGACATCGCGGATGCGGCGGTCGACGGCACGCAGCCTGACCTGGACGAGCTGCATGCCCGCGTAGATCTCGTCGACCTGCTTGCGCAGGATCGCCTCGACGGCCAGCTCGGTGACCATGGCGCGGACCGTGTTGTCCGGTGCGGCGTCCAGGACGCGGGCGAGGTAGGTCTGCGGCTCGGGGATGCCCGCCTCCGCGCCGCCCGCCTCCTCCACGCACTGGCGCACCGCTGCGTACGGCGGGGCGGTGAACTCGTCCACCCCATACGCGTCGAAGGCCGGGGAGACCAGCTCCGGGCGTTGCAGGGCCAGTTTGAGCAGCTCGCGCTCGGTGCGGTGCGCCGGGCTGCGGAGCGTGAGCGCCGGGCCGGAGGGCGCGGACGGCGCCGAGGCCGTGTGCTGCTGGCCCTGGTGCGGCCGCTGCTGCTGCGGGGCCGGGCCCCGGCCGCCCCGGTCGCGGGCCCAGCGCGCGAGCTGGCCGACGCGCTTGACCACGAACTGGGTGTCCATGATGCCGAGCATCCCCGCGAGCTGTACGGCCACTTCGTGCTGCGCGCCGCTGTTCTTGATGCGGGCCACGACCGGCGCCGCCTCGTCCAGGGCGGCGGCGCGGCCCGCGGGGGTCTCCAGGTCGTACCGCCCGACGATCTGGCGCAGCGCGAACTCGAAGAGCGGCGTGCGGGGTTCGACGAGGTCGGCGACGGCCCCGTCCCCCTTGGCCAGGCGCAGCTCGCAGGGGTCCATGCCCTCGGGCGCGATGGCGATGTACGTCTCGGCGGCGAACTTCTGGTCGTCCTCGAAGGCGCGCAGGGCGGCCTTCTGGCCCGCCGCGTCACCGTCGAAGGTGAAGATCACCCGGGCCGAGCCGTTGTCCATCAGGAGGCGGCGCAGGATCTTGATGTGGTCGCCGCCGAATGCGGTGCCGCAGGTCGCGATGGCGGTGGTGACACCGGCGAGGTGGCAGGCCATGACGTCCGTGTAGCCCTCGACGACGACCGCGCGGGAGGTCTTGGCGATCTCCTTCTTGGCCAGATCGACTCCGTAGAGCACCTGGCCCTTCTTGTAGATCGGCGTCTCGGGGGTGTTGAGGTACTTCGGGCCGTTGTCGTCCTCGCGCAGCTTGCGCGCGCCGAAGCCGACGACCTCGCCGCTGATGTCGCGGATCGGCCACATCAGCCGGCCGCGGAAGCGGTCGATGGGACCGCGGCGGCCCTCCTGGGAGATGCCGGAGAGGATGAGCTCCTTGTCGGAGAAGCCCTTGCCGCGCAGGAACCGGGTGAGGTGGTCCCAGCCCGCCGGGCTGTAGCCGACGCCGAAGTGCGCGGCGGCGGCCTGGTCGAAGCCGCGCTCGGCCAGGAACTTCCGGCCGATCTCGGCCTCGGGGCTCTCCAGCTGGTCGATGTAGAACTGCGCGGCGATCTTGTGGGCCTCGACCAGGCGGATGCGCTCGCCGCGCTGGCTGGTGGGGTTGTACCCGCCCTCCTCGTACCGCAGCGTGATGCCCGCCTGGGCGGCGAGGCGCTCGACCGTCTCCGAGAAGGTGAGGTGGTCGATCTTCATCACGAAGGCGATCGTGTCGCCGCCTTCCTGGCAGCCGAAGCAGTGGAAGAGACCCTTGCCCGGGCTGACCTGGAAGGACGGTGACTTCTCGTCGTGGAAGGGGCACAGGCCCTTGAGGTTGCCTCCGCCCGCGTTCCGCAGCTGGAGGTAGTCGGAGACCACGGCGTCGATCGGGACCGCGTCCCGAACCGCCTTCACGTCCTCGTCATTGATCCTGCCAGCCACGTTGGAATACTACGACCCTGCTCCGACACTCCCGCCCTGCCCCGTCACCCGAGCAGCGACTCCAGGGGGACGGACGGGTCCGAGAGCGACTCGGCGGGCGGTCGTGCGCCCGTGCGGATCAGCTTCTGGATGGTGTCCGTGACGTCCCACACATTCACGTTCATCCCCGCGAGGACGCGTCCCTCGCTCAGCCAGAAGGCGACGAACTCCCGCTTGCCCGCATCGCCCCGGACCACGACCTGGTCGTACGACCCGGGCGGCGCCCAGCCGGAGTACTCCAGGCCCACGTCGTACTGGTCGGAGAAGAAATACGGCACCCGGTCGAACGCCACGTCCTTGCCGAGCATCGCGCGGGCCGCGGCCGGGCCGCCGTTCAGGGCGTTCGCCCAGTGCTCCACGCGCAGTCTGGTGTCGAAGAGCGGGTGGTGGACGGCGGCCACGTCGCCCGCGGCGTAGATGTCCGGGTCCGAGGTCCGCAGGGAGGCGTCGACCACGACACCTCCGCCGTGCGCCCGCTCGGCGATCTCGAGTCCCGCGGCCTCGGCCAGCGAGGTGCGCGGTGCGGCGCCGATCGCTGCGAGCACGTCGTGCGCCGGGTGCTCCTCGCCGTCGTCCGTGCGGGCGGCGAGGACCATGCCGTCCTGGCCCGCGATCTCGGTGAGCGTGGCGCCGAAGTGGAAGCGCACGCCGTGCTCGGCGTGCAGGTCGGTGAACATCTGGCCGATCTCGGGGCCGAGCACCGCGTGCAGCGGGGTGGTCTCGGGCTCGACGACGGTGACCTCGGCGCCGTACGTCCGCGCGGCGGCGGCGACCTCGAGGCCGATCCAGCCCGCACCGGCGATCACCAGGTGGCCGTTGTCCCGGCCGAGACCGGCGAGAACCTGGCGCAGCCGGTCGGCGTGCGCGAGCCGGCGCAGGTGGTGCACGCCCACCAGGCCGGTGCCGGGGACGTCCAGGCGGCGCGGCTCGGCGCCGGTGGCCAGGAGGAGTTTGTCGTAGTGGATGACGGCCCGGTCACCGAGGTGGACGGCCTTGGCGGCGCGGTCGATGGAGACGACGGTCTGGCCGAGATGCAGCTCCACGTCCGACTGCGCGTACCAGGCGGGTTCGTGGACGAAGACGGTGTCGCGCTCCTCCTTGCCCAGGAGGTACCCCTTCGACAAAGGTGGGCGCTCGTACGGGTGGTCGCGTTCGTCGCCGATGAGGATCACCCGGCCGGTGAAGCCCTCGGACCGGAGTGTCTCGGCCGCTTTCGCGCCCGCGAGACCTCCTCCGACAATGACGAACGTCTGATCCGCGTCGACCACTTGATGCCTCCTCAAAGCCTTGCCGTCAGGGGGAGCGTCCCGCACGGAGCGTGATGGGGGAAGGGGTTGCGAACCGATCCGGCCAGTTTTCGTCACGCCCCGTGGTCGAACGGCTCATTTCGCATATGTCAGGGGTGTCTTGCCGTGAGCCGCGCGTGCAGGGAACGCGCGGCGGCGTCCGTGAGCGAGGCGATCTGGTCGACGACCACGCGCAGCGCCGCGCGGTCGTCGGACGCGGTGTCGTACAGCGCGCGGAATTGCGGGTCGAGTCCTTCGGGGGCGCGCGCCGTGAGCGCCTCGGCCAGCTCGGCGACGACGATCCGCTGGTCCGCGCGCAGCCGCTCCTGGGCGGGGCGCTGCATCACATATCGGTCGGCGACGGCCTTGAGGACCGCGCACTCGTGGCGGGCCTCGCGCGGGACGACGAGTTCGGCCGCGTACCGGGTGAGGGGGCCCTTGCCGTACCGCTCGCGGGTGGCGCTCTCCGCGGCGAGACAGAAGTGGCCGATGAGCTGGCTCGTCGCGTCCTTCAGGCGGCCCTGGGCGATCGCCGAGCCGTCGTACCCGTGCGGCCACCACTCCTGGTCCAGGAGGCGGTCGAGGGCCTCGGAGAGCTCTTCGGGGTCGGTGTCCGCCGGTACGTAGCGACCGATGGCGACGGCGAAGATGTCCCGGCGCTCGGGCTCAGCGTGCAGCAGGTTCGGGTCGAGGTGCCCGGCGTGCAGGCCGTCCTCGATGTCGTGCACCGAATACGCGACGTCGTCCGACCAGTCCATGACCTGGGCCTCGAAGCAGGTGCGGCGGCCCGGTGCCTCCTTGCGGACCCAGTCGAAGACCGGCCGGTCGTCTTCATAGACCCCGAACTTGGGGGAATCTGGATCGGTGGGGTGCGCGCCGCGCGGCCAGGGGTACTTGGTGGCGGCGTCCAGGGCGGCACGGGTCAGGTTGAGCCCCACGCTGACCGGTTCGCCCGTGTCCTCGTTCGTGACGAAGCGCTTCGGTTCGATGCGGGTGAGCAGGCGCAGGGACTGGGCGTTGCCCTCGAAACCGCCGCAGCTCTCGGCGACTTCGTTCAACGCCTGCTCGCCGTTGTGCCCGAAGGGCGGGTGGCCCATGTCGTGGGAGAGGCAGGCGGTCTCCACCAGGTCGGGGTCGCAGCCGAGGGCGGCGCCGAGCTCGCGGCCGACCTGGGCGCACTCCAGGGAGTGCGTCAGTCGGGTGCGAGCGCTGGCGTCCCACGCCTCGTTGCTGCGCGTGCCCGGGGTGACCACCTGGGTCTTTCCGGCGAGGCGGCGCAGCGCGGAGGAGTGCAGAACGCGCGCGCGGTCCCGCTGGAAGGCGGTGCGCCCCGGCCGTTTGTCCGGCTCCGTGGCCCATCGCTCGACGGCGGCCTCGTCATAGGCCGCCTCAGCGCCGTACGCATTCGATGCAGTGCCTTCCATGCACCGACAGTAAACGCAAGCAGTGACAAAGAGGGCTTCAGGGGCCCTGCGCGGCCGTCAGGCGGAGGTCAGCTGACGGGGCGGAACCTGCGTGGCGGCAGGTGTCGCCGGGGTCACGGCGGCGTTCGCGCGGGCCTGGTCGTAGCGGTGCAGGAGGAGGCGGGCCATGGCCCGGTGGGCGCCGAGCGGGGCCGACGCGATCCGGGGGGCGGCATCGGCGCACTGGGTGGCGAAGCGGCCGGGCGCCGTGAAGTACGAGGCCACGGCGGTGCGGTGGCGGCCACGGGCGGCGAGGGCACGCACCGCCGCGGGCACGCTGAGCGCGGAGGCGTCGGTCGGCGACGCGTACGCGGGCACCACCGGCACGCCGAGCCGCCGGGCGAGGAGGTCCGCCGTGCGCCGGGTGTCCGCGGCGGAGTCCGGGTCGCGGGAGCCCGCGGCGGCCAGGATCACCGCGTCGGTGCGACGGCCGCCGGACCCGGCGGGCCAGCCCGCTTCGACGAGCCGGTCGTACAGCGCGTCGACGAGCAGGGGGTGCGGGCCGAGCGGGGCGGCGACCCGCGTGTCGAGGTGCCGGGCTTGTGCGGCGGCGCCGGGGATGTCGTGCTTGACGTGGTAGCCGCGGCCGAGCAGCAGCGGCACGAGGACGGCGGCACCGGTCGTCGCGGCGAGGGTGTCGGTGAGCAGCGGCTCGTTCAGCTCGATGTGGCCGAGGCGCACGGCGAGTCCGGGCCGCAGCTCACGGACCTGTTCGAGGAGCGCCGTGACGGTGGCGAGCGCGCGGGGGTCACGGCTGCCGTGGGCGACCACGACGAGGTCGGGCGCCGGTGCGGCGGGCGGTGCGGGGCGGGGTGCGGTGCGGGGTGCGGGGCGGCGCCTGCCGTCGAGGGAGACGAGGTTCAGCTGGCTGCCGAGCTGGCTGGTGATCCGGTCCATGATTTGCGCCGTACTTTCGAGAGGGTTGCTGCCGGACTCGTCGCGAAGAAGGTTCGACGGCGTCATGGACCGAGGATGGCCGTGCCGCATTTCGGTCGCGTTGCGCGCCGGTGACGGGTCCTTTCGGCCTGGCTCACCGGCGGCGCCGCGGCGTTGTCAGTGCGGTCGCTTACCGTTGTGCACAGTGATCGGATCGGGGGGATCCGGCATCGGGGCACGGGGGAACGGGATGGAGCTGCCGGGATGGATGCGGCGGTCGGGGACGGGCGTGCGCTCCGGCGTGCGGGCCGGGGCCCGCAGCGGTGCGGCCCGGCTTGGCCGCCTGCGGTCGCGACTGCGGCCGTATGTGAGGCTGCCGCGCACACGGCGGGGACAGCGGCGGGCCGTGCAGGTCTTCATGGCCGTCTGCGTCCTCGCGCTGCTGCCCGCGACCTGGCTGTTCGTGACGGCGCAGGGGGGCCTGCGCACGACGGCCGACGTGCCGCGCACGCGGGTCGCGGTCGTCTTCGGCGCGGGCCTGTGGAAGGGCGAGCCCTCGCCCTACCTCGCGCACCGGCTCGACGCGGCGGCCGAGCTGTACGAGGCGGGACGGATAGAGGTCGTGCTCGTCACCGGCGACAACAGCCGCGAGGAGTACGACGAGCCGGACGCCATGCGCGCGTATCTGACCGAGCGCGGTGTGCCGGACCGGCGGATCGTCAGTGATTACGCCGGCTTCGACACCTGGGACAGCTGCGTGCGCGCCAAGAAGGTGTTCGGCGTCGACCGTGCGGTGCTGATCAGCCAGGGCTTCCACATACGCAGGGCCGTCGCGCTCTGCCGCGCGGCGGGCGTCACGTCGTACGGCGTCGGGGTCGACGCCAAGCACGACGCGACCTGGTACTACGGCGGCGCGAGGGAAGTGTTCGCGGCGGGCAAGGCGGCGTTGGACTCGGCGTTTCAACCGGATCCGCGCTTCCTCGGCCCCCGGGAGCCGGGCGTGGACCGGGCGCTGGCCGCACCCCGCTGATCCCTGGCCCCCGGGCCTTGAGCGGGGGTTGCGTCTGCCTGCTTTCGCTCGTCGGCCGGGTGCGGGTCGTGGTCCGTCCTCGCGCAGTTCCCCGCGCCCCTGAAGGGGCTCACAGCGGGGTGCAGTCCTCGCTGAGGTCGGCTTACCGCGTGTGTAACGCGATCGCGTCGGGGCGCGTAACACGCTCGGCGGACGCTGGACCGCATGCACACCGAGGCGACACCCACCCACTGTCCGTACTGCGCGCTGCAATGCGGGATGAGCCTGGCCGGCGGCCCCGGCGGGGTGGAGGTCGTGGAGCGTCCGGAGTTCCCCGTGAACCGGGGCGCGCTGTGCGGCAAGGGCCGCACGGCACCCGCTGTGCTCTCCTCCCGGGTGCGCCTGACCGAGCCACTCATCCGATCCCACGCCACGGGCCGGCTCGAACCGGCCACCTGGGAGGAGGCGATCGCCCGCGTCGCCGGGGGGCTTTCCCGCACACGTACGGAGCACGGCGCGGACGCGTGCGGGGTGTTCGGCGGCGGCGGGCTGACCAATGAGAAGGCGTACGCCCTGGGGAAGTTCGCGCGGGTGGCGCTCGGCACGTCGCAGATCGACTACAACGGCCGGTTCTGCATGTCGTCGGCGGCAGCGGCGGGCCAGCGGGCCTTCGGGCTCGACCGCGGCCTGCCGTTCCCGCTGGAGGACATTCCGCGCACCGGCTGTGTGATCCTCGTGGGCTCGAACCTCGCCGAGACGATGCCGCCCGCGCTGCGGTATCTGACGGAACTGAAGGCGAACGGCGGGAAGCTGATCGTCGTCGACCCGCGCAGGACCCGCACCGCCGAACAGGCCGACCTCCATCTGGCGCCGCGCCCCGGCACGGACCTCGCCCTCGCGCTCGGTCTGCTGCACCTGGTGGTGGCCGAGGGGCGGACGGACGAGGCGTTCATCGAGGAGCGCACGAGCGGCTGGGGCGAGGCGCGGGCGGCGGCGATGGCGCACTGGCCGGAGCACGTGGAGCGGATCAGCGGCGTCTCCGTGCCCGAACTCCGGGACGCGGTGCGGATGTTCTGCGACGCCGAAGCCGCGATGGTGCTCACCGCGCGCGGGCCCGAGCAGCAGTCCAAGGGCACGGACACGGTCGGCGCGTGGATCAACCTCTGCCTCGCCACGGGCAACGCGGGCCGCCCCCTTGCCGGGTACGGCTGCCTGACCGGGCAGGGCAACGGCCAGGGCGGACGGGAACACGGCCAGAAGGCCGACCAGCTGCCCGGCTACCGCAAGCTGACGGATCCGGCGGCGCGGGCGCACGTGGCGGGGGTGTGGGGCGTCGACCCGGACTCCCTCCCCGGCCCGGGCCGGTCCGCGTACGAACTGCTCGACGCGCTCGGCGGTGACATCAAGGCCCTGCTCCTGATGGGGTCCAACCCGGTCGTCTCGGCGCCGCGCGCCGCGCACGTGGAGGAGCGGCTGCGCTCGCTCGACTTCCTCGCGGTCGCCGACGTCGTGCTCTCCGAGACCGCGCGGCTGGCGGACGTCGTCCTGCCGGTGACGCAGTGGGCCGAGGAGACGGGGACGGTGACGAACCTGGAGGGGCGGGTGCTGCTGCGCCGCCGGGCGGTGAGTGCGCCTGCCGGCGTACGCAGCGATCTGGACGTACTCCACGGCCTCGCCGCCCGCCTCGGCCACGAGAAGGGCTTCCCGACGGACCCGGAGGAGGTCTTCGAGGAGCTGCGCCGGGCGAGCGAGGGCGGCCCGGCGGACTACTCGGGGATCTCGTACGCGCGCCTGACGGAGGGGAACGGGGAGGGCGTCTTCTGGCCGTGCCCCGCGGACGAGGGGGGCGAGCGGGACGAGACGGACCGGGGCGTGGCGGATGCCGTGCATCGTGGGACCCCCCGGCTCTTCCTCGATCGGTTCGCCACCGAGGACGGGCGGGCGCGCTTCGTGCCGGTGGCGCACCGGGACGCCGCCGAGGAGCCGGACGCGGAGTATCCCGTGCTCCTGACCACCGGACGGGTCCTTGCGCAGTACCAGTCGGGGGCCCAGACGCGCCGCGTCGACGAGCTCAACTCCGCCGCTCCCGGCCCGTTCGTGGAGCTGCATCCACGCCTTGCCGCGCGCCTTGAGGTCGGGGACGGCGAGCCGGTGACCGTCGTCTCGCGCCGGGGGCGGGCCGTCGCCCCGGCGCGGATCACGAGCGCGATCCGCTCCGACACGGTCTTCATGCCGTTCCACTGGCCGGGCGAGGGCCGGGCCAACTCCCTCACCAATCCGGCACTTGACCCCGTGTCACGGATGCCGGAGTTCAAGGTGTGCGCGGTGCGGCTCGAGCGGTCGTAACGGCGGGCCGGGGTGCTGACCACCCCGGCCCGAGGTCATACGCGTACGGGAATCAGCAGGTGCGGCCGAGGTAGTGCGCGCCCTGGATCTTGTCCGCCGCTCCGAGCCAGCTCTTGCCCGGGCCCACACAGCGCTCGTAGTCGGGGCCCCACGCGACCTCCACCTTGATGACGACGTTCGAGCCGTCGCCGGTGCAGTGGTTGTAGAAGGCGTCGCTGCCGGTCTCGTAGAACCCGCAGGGGTTCATGACGGCGGCCGGGGCGTGAGCGGACGCGGCGGCCGCCACGGGGAGGCCGAGGGTGAGGGCTACGGCGCCGACGAGGGCCGGCAGCGAGCGGCGAAGGCTCATGGGGCAACTCCTGCTTGAGGACGTGGTGCTCACGCACCGACTCGCGCACCGACCGGTGCGCGCACAGGGAGACTGCCACAGGAATCACCCTCAGTGATCATGCGATTCCGGCGCGTCGCCCAGCCGGGCAGCGGAGTTCACCGGATCGAGTACGGAGCCGCCCGAGCTGCCTCCTGAGTAGCCGCCTGAGTAGCCGCCTGAGCTGCGGGGATCCCCTTCACCGCCGCGCCCGGAACGACGCCCAGTCCCCTCCCCCGATCACCGCCCCCGAAGCCCGCAGCCGCGCCGCCACCCGGGGCGCGGCCACGTACACCCACGCGCGCGCCGTCGCCCCGTCCAGGAGGGCCACCTCGCGCGGCACGCGCTCGTACAGGTTGCCGGGGTCGCCCGGTGCGTAGACCTCCAGTACGTCGAGATCGGCGAGGAGCCGCTCGTAGGCGGCGGGCAGCGCGGTGATCAGCTCGCCGCGCACCGGACCGCCTTCGCCGCCCTCCACCAGGTACGGGTAGCCGGGCCCCTCGTAGAGGATCGCCCCCGCGAGCCGGGCTGGCTCCTCCGTCGCCGTCCGGCCGCGCAGGAAGGCGTCGTGGTTCGGCTCCCCCGGCCGCAGAGTTCCGTACACGAAGAACGGCAGCCGGGCGCCCTGCGGGGTCACTCGGCCGTCTCCTGCTCCACCCACTCCAGGTACGCCGCACTCCCCCGCACGACGGGCGTCGCGATGATCTCGGGGGTGTCGTAGTCGTGGGCCCCGGTGAGCCAGGACTCCAGCGCGTCGTACCGCGCGGCGGTCGTCTTGAACAGCACCTGCCACTCCCTGGCGGTCTCCACGGCGCCCTCCCACCGGTAGACGGAGACGACGGGCCCCGCTATCTGAGCGCAGGCGGCGACGCGCGCCGCCACCGCGCCGCTCGCGAGTTCCTCCGCCTTCGCTGCGTCATCGGTCGTGGTCAGCACGGTGAGCACCGCTGCCTGTGCGGATCCGAATCCGGATCCGGCTTCGTTCGTCGACGTCATGCACCGATTGTCACCGGGCCGAAAGCCGTGACGCGAAGGCCGTGACACGAAAGCCGTGACGCGAAAGCCGTGAGGCGAAGCCGTGACGGCAGGGGCCACCGACCAGGCCGAAGGTCCCGAACCCCGCGTCTCCACCCCGCTTACCCCCATCTGTTACACAACATCCCGTTTTCCGTGATGGACGCTTCCTACCGTCGACAGGGACATGAACCTCACCTGCCCCCACCGCCGCCTGCTGCGCCGCGCCGCCCTCCTCACCGTCACGGCCGCCGCCGTGCTGGCGGGCTGCGGCAGCATGGACGGGCTCGACGCCGGTGAGCCCGCGCCGTCCGTGTCCGTGCAGCCACATCCCGACGCGCTCTGGCCCGCCTGGTCCGGTACGTCGTCCCAGACGCCCGGCGCCGACGCCGCCACCCACCAGCCGCCGCCGGAGCCCCTGGAGGGACTGCCGAAGCTGGGCAAGGGCGGGCTCGGCACGGAGGACTTCCGCAAGATCCTGCGGGCCGACCCGCGGATGAAGCCGCTCGCGGACCGCGGCGAGATCGACCGCCCCGGCCGGGCCGGGCTCCGGCCGCCGCTCCTGACCGACCTGACCGGCGACGGGCAGCCCGAGCTGCTCGTGGCCGCCGACACGGAGAGCGGACGGAGCGTCCTCGCCGTCTACCGGGAGCACGAAGGCCGCGTCTACCCGATCCTGCTCACCGCGGGAAAGCGCGTGAGCGTCGCGACGATCGGCCGGGACCTGCTGGTGCGCAGCCCCTGCTCCGACGGCGGCGAGCAGGCCGTGCGCTACCACTGGGACGGCGTACGGCTGTCCACGGTGAGCGACATCAAGAACTACAAGAAGACGCCCGGCACCGACGGCTCCCCGGCTCCGGCTCCCACGCCCACTCCCACTCCCACGCCCACTCCGGAGTCCTCCGACGCCACGGACTCCTCGCACGGCAAGGACGGGCAGCGATGAAAGGCATCGCCCGGCGCGCCCGGGCCGCACTCAACGCCCTCGGCCTGCGCTGGAAGATCGCCGCGCTGCTCGCCCTCGGCTGCGCGGTCGTCGCCGTCGCCATCGGGATCCTCGTCCACCAGGCGCGCCTCGAACAGGTCTCCGCGAGCGCCAGGTCCGGGGCCACCGCGCAGTTGGTACGGGTGCGCCAGCTGTACGAGCTGACGGGGCAGGTCGACACGGAGGACGACGCCGGTACGGACGCGGAGCTCGACGCCCCCGGCCTGCCCGCGTCGCTGCGGGCGGCGGCCCTGGACGGGCGGCGGACCACGTATCTCGACATGAGCGGCGCCGATCCCGTGGTGTGGGCGGCGCGGCCGGTCGGCGGCCAGGTGCTCTCCGTACGTGAGCCGCTGACCGAACAGGCCGCCGAGATGGCGGAGTTCGACGAGAAGCTCCTTGCCTCGGGCGCCGTCGTCGTCATCCTCGCGGCGCTCGGCGGTGCCGCACTCGCCAGCCGCCTCAGCCGCGAGCTGCGCACCGCCGCGGCCACCGCCCGCCGCATCAGCCAGGGCCAGCTCGACGCCCGTATCGACCATCCGAGGGCGCCGGGCAGCCGGCCGGGCAAGGACGAGGTGGCCGAACTGGCCGCCGCCGTCGACACGATGGCGGCGTCCCTTCAGCAGCGTCTTGAGGCCGAGCAGCGCTTCACCGCGGACGTCGCCCACGAACTGCGCACCCCGCTGACCGGTCTGCACACCGCGGCCGAGCTGCTGCCGCAGAGCCGCCCCACGGAACTCGTGCGCGACCGGGTCACGGCCCTGTGCACCCTCACCGAGGATCTGCTCGAAGTGGCGCGCCTCGACGCGGAGATGGAGCGGCCCGACCTGGCATCGCACCGCCTGGGCACGCTGGCCGAGGGGATCGTGCAGCGGTCGGGGTGCCCGGTGCGGTTCGCGGCGGCGTCCGGCCCGGACGACGACACGCTCGTACGCACCGACGCGCGCCGCCTGGAGCGGATCATCGCCAACCTGGTCGCCAACGCCCGCAGGCACGGCGCGGGCCCGGTCGACGTACGGGTGACCGGGCCCGTGATCACGGTCAGCGACCGGGGGCCCGGTTTTCCCGAGCACCTCCTGAAGGACGGCCCGCGGCGCTTCCAGACCGGCGCCCGCGAGCGCGGTCAGGGCACGGGCCTTGGCCTGACGATCGCGTTCGGGCAGGCGCAGGCCATCGGCGCGCGGGTGGAGCTGCACAACGCGCGGGACGGCGGCGCGGTGGCGGCGGTACACCTGCCGGAGGTCTGACCGCCACAGGAGCGGGTCGTCGGGCCGCCACAGGCCGCCTCAGGACCGGGCTCAACTTCCGTACGGGCGGACCTCCTTGGCGCTGCGCAGCGCCCACGCCCACCAGTGGAGCTGGTCGAGCATCGACTTGGCGGCGGCGTTCGCGGCCGCCGGGTCCTTGTGGGTGCCGTCGTCGGCGAAGAGCGCGCCCGCGTTGTGGAAGGAGACGGTTTCGCGAATCGTCATGGTGTGCAGCTCGGCGAAGACCGGACGCAGGTGCTCGACCGCGCGCAGGCCGCCGGAGAGCCCTCCGTAGGAGACGAAGGCGAGGGGCTTGGCCTGCCATTCGGCGTTGTGCCAGTCGATGAGGCTCTTGAGGGACGCGGGGTAGGAGTGGTTGTACTCGGGGGTGAGGACGACGAAGGCGTCGGCGGCGGCGAGCTTCGGGGTGACCTTGCCTAGTTCGGCGAGGGTCCCGGGCGACGGGTTGTAGGAGAGCGCGGTCGGCAGGTGGGAGTCGGCGAGGTCGACGACGTCCACCTCGAAGTCCGCGCGCTCGCCGATCCTGGACAGCAGCCAGTCGGCGACGATCGGCCCGAAACGGCCCTCGCGGTTGCTTCCGATGATGACGGCGACGCGAAGGGGCGCGGCGGGCACGGCAGGCGTGGCGCCGGACGTGGCGGTAGATGTGGCGCCGGACGTGGCGCCGGACGTGGCGGTAGATGTGGCGCCGGACGTGGTGTCGGACGTGGCGGTGGACGGGGAATCAGCGGCAGTCGTGTTCGTGGTCATGAGAGGAGCCTCGTTGCTCAACCTAGGTTGAGGTCAAGCGCCTCCTGCGACGAGTTCGGCCCCCGCCTTCCGGGACCGCACCCACCCGGCCCCCTTTTCCCCTCGACCGAACTCCACCCCTCACCAGGCCCCTTCCACCCGCAGGCCCCTCCCCCGCGCCCGCCGAGCCCCCTCCCCCACGCCGTACGGTGAAGCCCATGACAACTCCCGCGCCTCTGCTGCGCCTTGAGATCGACGGCCGGGCCGCCACCGCCGACCGGCTGCTGTGGCCCGCTCTCGGCGGCGTGGGGCACTTCACCGCGATGCAGGTCAGGGGCGGCGCGACGCGCGGGCTCGGGCTGCACCTGGCCCGGCTCGACGAGGCCACCCGCGAGCTCTTCGACCGGGAGCTCGACGGCGAGCACGTCCGTGAGCTCATCCGGCACGTGCTCCGCGACGACATCACCGACGCTTCCGTACGCGTCCACGTCCACGCGCCGGAGGGCGAGCCGTCCGTGACGGTCACCGTACGGCCGCCGGGCGGCATGTCGGAGAACGCGCAGGCGCTGCGGTCCGTCCCGTATCAGCGGCCCTTTCCGCACATCAAGCACCTGGGCGGCTTCGGCCAGGCCCGCCACGGGGAGCTCGCCCGGCGCGCGGGCTTCGACGACGCGCTGCTCACCGGGTCCGACGGGACGATCAGCGAGGGCGCCGTCACGAACATCGCCTTCTTCGATGGTTCGGAGGTCGTCTGGCCGGACGCCCCCTGCCTGACCGGCATCACCATGCAGCTGCTCGAACCGCGGCTCGCGGCCGCCGGTCTTCCCACGCGCGGGGCCCCGGTCACGCTCGCGGACCTCTCCTCGTACACGGCCGTCTTCGTCACGAACGCGCGGGGCATCGCCCCCGTACGGCGGATCGACGCCACGGATTTCGCGGTCGACGAGAAGCTGATGGACACGGTGGCGGGGATCTACGCCGACACCACTTGGGACACTCTCTGAGGCGGAATCAGCTCCGGGACCGGGCCCTCGCCACGCTCCGGGTCACCCATTCACAGGCGCCGCGGGCACCCTTCGGGCCCTGTCCGGCGACACGCCGGGTGACCTGCTGGAATGTTTCCGTCGAAGTGTCAGAAGTCGCTCCGCCTCTGCATTTCTGACGATCCTTCAGGAGGCGTGCGCCGCCGAGTGCCACTTACCTCGGTAGAGCGGGGTTCGACCGACGCAGCGGCACTCGGAGGTGCCGCGGGCCGTGCCCTCTGAAGGCTTCTCGGAGGAGCAAGCACGATGCGCAAAGCCCGCCTGCTGACCACTGCCGCGCTCGCCGTCGCATCGGCGAGCCTTCTCGCCCCGCCCGCGGCCGCGGCCGTGTTCGCCGCCGAGGGTGCCGGCGGAGGCCTCGACGTGCGTCCCGGCACCGTCATGCCCGGCTCGACGGTCACCGTGAGCACCACCGCGTGCGGCAGCGAGGGGGCCGCGTCGGGCGATGCCAGCGCGGTCGGCGCGGGCACGTTCACGCTTGCGTCGGGCACGCAGAAGGAGAAGGCAGCCGGTGAGTTCAAGGTGCCGCCGTCGGCTCAGCCCGGCACGTACGAGATCGTCGCGAAGTGCTCCGGCGCCGGCGCAGACGGCAAGGAGGTGGCGGGCGACCTGGTCGTGACCATCACCTCCACGGCGGCTGCCCGCGAGGAGCAGCCGGTGGCTCCGAAGGGATACGTGAAGACGGGGGTCGGCGGCGCTCTTGGCCCCGATCCCGTGCAGACCGCGGCGGGTGTGGCGGCGCTTGCCGTCGCCGCCGCGGGCGGTACCTGGCTCCTGCACCGCCGGGCGAGAGGCGACAGGATCTGACGGACACCCTCCGCTGTCCACCGGTACCGCCAGCCCCCTCCCTCTCCGGGTCCGCATGTCCCTCGTGGACCCGGAGAGGGATGCGGGGACCGGCCTCCCCGAACCCCGAGGGGGACGAGTCGATTGAGATCCGCGGCAAGAAAGAGCTCCGCCGGCAGACCCCTCGGCCGCAAGAGCCTCAATTCCGCCATAGGCGCGGTCACGGTCCTGGCCCTGTGCTCCGGGGCGTGGCTGCTGCACAACGGCACGGAGTCCCGTACGCCGCCCCAGCCGTCCGCGGCGCAGGCCGCGTCGGCCCATCCCCGCTCCGACAGGTTCCCGGCCGCCGCGGCACTCCCCCCGTCCCCGCCCGACCGCATCCGGATCCCGGCGATCCGGGTCGACGCGCCCCTCATGGGACTCGGCCTGACGCGGCAGGGCAGCCTCGACGTACCGCCTCCGAAGAAGACGAACCTCGCGGGCTGGTACGAGTCGGGGACGACGCCCGGTGAGCGCGGCACTGCCATCGTGGCGGGGCACGTCGACAACGCCGAAGGACCTTCCGTCTTCTACGACCTGGGCGGCCTGACCAAGGGCAGCACCATCGAGCTCGAACGCAGGGACGGCAGTGTCGCGGTGTTCACGGTCGACGCGAACGAGGTCTACGAAGCGAAGGAGTTCCCGGACGAGAAGGTGTACGGGGCTGCGGACCGCCCCGAGCTGCGGGTGATCACGTGCGGCGGCAGCTACTCGCGCAAGACCGGCTACCGGGGCAATGTGGTGGTCTTCGCGCACCTGACGAGCGTGCGCTGACGCCTCTCCTGACAGCGGGCACGAGACGGCGGGCACGAGACGGCGGGCACGAGACGGCGGGCACGAGAACCGCCCTAGGCGAGCCACTGCTCGTACGCCATCTTGGCCACGAGCCCGAACACCGTGGTGAGCAGCACGACGCGGACGAAGCCGCTGCCCCGCTTCAGCGCGGTGTGGGCGCCGAACATGCCGCCCGCGAGGTTGAAGACGGCCATCAGGGCGGCCAGTTGCCACAGGACCGCGCCCTGCCAGGCGAACATCGCGAGGGCGCCCGCGTTGGTGCAGCAGTTGACGATCTTGGCGGTGGCGGACGCGGCCACCAGGTCGAGGTGGAGCACGGCGGTCAGCGCGAGCACGAGGAAGGTGCCGGTGCCGGGCCCGATGAGACCGTCGTAGAACCCGATGCCGAGGCCCGCGAGGCCGATGGCGGCGAGGATGCGCTTGGGCGAGGCGGGACGGGCCGGGGGCGCGGTGCCGAAGGCGGGCCTGAAGATGACGAAGGCCCCGACGGCGAGCAGTACGACCATGATGACGGGCTTGAGCACCTCGGTGCTCATACCGGCGGCGAAGAAGGCACCGCCCATGGACCCGGCGAGTGCCGCGAGCCCGATCCGTACGGCGGTGCGTACGTCGACGCGCGTCTTCCTGATGTACGTCACCGCGGCGCCGGTCGTCCCGACGATGGCGACGGCCTTGTTCGTCCCGAGCGCGTGCGCGGCAGGTGTCGATCCCGGCAGTCCGAGCAGCAGCGCGGGCAGCAGCAGAAGACCGCCCCCGCCGACCACGGCGTCGATCCAGCCGGCCGCGAGGGCGGCGACGCAGAGGACGACGACGGTGGTCAGAGATATGTCGGGCATGGTCTGGACCCTATGGAGGAGCCGATCTTCCCTTCTCCCCGGGGTGTCATGTCCCGTCTCATCCCCTACGGCGCCGCCTGAGGTGCCGGAACTCCGGCCGGGATGCGATCCGGCGCCGGTGGCGCCGCCGGGTCGACCGTCAGGGCGAGGACCGTGGCGACCAGCGCGCTCGCTCCGGCGAGGCCCGTCGCCAGCTTGCGGCGGGCCTGCAGCGTGGGGCCCTTGGCCGGGGCTGCGGGTCTGCGGTGACGTCCCATGTCAGCTCGGCCCTCTCAGAAGGTGAAGCACTCGGCGTGGATGCGTTCCTGCGGCACCCCGGCCCGTTCGAGCGCGGCGGTGGCGGCGGCGGTCATGCCGGGCGGCCCGCACAGATACACGTCGTGCTCGGCGAGGTCCGGGATCAGGTTGCGCAGGGCCTGCGGGGCGAGCGGGTCGAAGGCGGCGTCGGACCGTCCGAGCAGATAGTGCAGCCCCGCTTCCCGGCTCCGGGCGATCTTCTCCAGCTCGTCGCGCAGCACAAGTTGTTCGGCGCTGCCCGCCCGGTAGAGCAGGGTGATGTCGCCGGGCCCGCCGGGCAGCGTCTCGAACAGCGCCCGCATCGGGGTGATCCCGACGCCGCCCGCGAGCAGCAGCACTTTCCGCCGCGTACGCCGGTGAGCGGTCAGCGCCCCGAAGGGCCCCGTGGCGAGCACCCGCGTCCCCGGCTTCAGGCGCCGCATCCGCCGGGTGTGATCGCCGATGGCCTTCACCGTGATCCGCAGGGTGTCGTCGCGCACGGGCGCGGACAGCGAGAACGGCAGCGCGGTGCGCCAGAGCCTGCGCCGCAGGAAGCGCCAGCGGAAGAACTGGCCGGGTTCGGCCCGCAGCTCGTCGAGCCCGATGCCCTGCACGAGGACCGACACGACACCGGGCCCTTCGTCGCGTACGTCGATGACGCGCAGGCTGTGCTTGAGCGCCTGCCGCACGGGCACGACGACGCGGTACCAGACGAGCAGCACCGCCACCGTGGCGTGCAGCATCGACCACACCCACACGGTCAGGATGCTGCCCGCCACGTCAGGACCGGCGAGCTGGTGCACGAAGGCGAGCGCCACACCGAGGTAGGTCAGCAGATGCACGGCCCGCCACGTCTCGTGCGGGACGCGGCGCCGCATAGCACGCGCCGACGTGACGCCGACGGCCATGAGCAGCGCGGTCCCGGCGGCGGCGAGGGCGAGCCCCGGATAGCCGAGCAGGTCGACGGCGGCGCTGAGGAGGTCGGCGTCGGCGTGGGCGGCGTAAGCGCACAGGGCGAGCAGGGCGTGGCCCAGGCACAGGGTCAGTACGTAACGACCGCCGAGGGCGTGCAGCCGGGCGAGCCGGTCGGCGCCGACGCCGTGCTCGACCGCGGGGACGCGGGCCATCAGGAAGAGCATGACGAGGACTCCGTACCCCGCGAGCAGCCCGGTGAGGTGGGCGCCGGTCGCGAAGAGCACGTCGAGCCGGGCCGAGGGTTCGGCCTGCACGGCCCACAGGGCGATGACGGCGAGACCCACGCCGAGGATCCCGCCCCGCAGGGCGGCGGGGGTGACGCGGACCGGGGGGACGGGGGTGGCGGTCCGGACCCGCGGGGTACGCGGGGTACGCGGGGTACGCGGGATCCGGGGAGGCATCACCGGCATCGGCGGAACCTCCATCCCGTCCGTCTGCCGCAGATACGCGGACAGCGCGGGATACGCGGCAAGTCGGGAGTCGGCTACATCGCTGGTCACCGCCGCAGACTAGGCGCGGGGCGCCTCCAAAACTGGCTGGTCAGACGCTTACAACAGATCCTTAAGCCCCTCTTGAGGATCGCCTCAAGGCGGGTTAAGCCGCAGGTTCCCCAAGGGCTGGATGCGGGGCAATCGGGCGGGTGGGAGGGAGAGGCTCGTTCGTCCAGGCCCGGACGCGGGGCACCCCCCAAGATCCCGGCCGCCCCTCACATCCGGCCCCGGCGCCCGCTGAGGGCAGCGTTGCCCGAGGGAAACAGTCAGGATGCGGTCGGGTAACACCGCCCCCGCACGCTGCCGTACATGACCTCTTCGACCCCGAGCCCCGCGACCCCGCCCCGCGTGGTGGTCATCGGCAGCGGCCTGGCGGGCGTCCGCCTGGCCCAGCGGCTCGGCGCAGGCGGCGCCGGCAGCGGCGACAACCCCGGCCCCGTCCTCATCGGCGACGAGCCGCACGCACCGTACAACCGCGTACTCCTCGCCGACGTCCTCGCGGGCCGCTACGGCCCGGAGGTCATCGAGCTGCCCCCCGCCCCCGGCGAGCACCTGCGCACCCGCGCCGTCCGCGTGGACCGCGCGGACCGGCTCGTGCACTGCGCGGACGGCAGCGTCGTCCCGTACACCACCCTCGTACTCGCGACGGGCTCGAACCCCGTGCTCCCGCCCCTGCGCGGCCTCTTCGAGCCCGGCGCCACCGAACTCCCCAAGGGCGTGCACGCCTTCAGGACGATGGACGACTGCCTCGCCCTGTCCGAGGCCGTACGGCCCGGAGAGGGCACCCGCGCAGTAGTCATCGGCGGCGGCCTCCTCGGCGTATCGGCCGCCCGCGCGCTCGCGGCCCGCGGCGCCCAGGTCGTCCTCACCCAGCAGGGCGACCGCCTCATGGAGCGCCAGCTCGACCCGGCCGCAAGCGCGCTGGTCCACCGGCATCTCACCGAACTCGGAGTGGAGATCCACACCGAGTGCCGCGTGCGCGGCGTGCGGCAGGCGGACGGCGTCATCCGCTCGGTGGAGCTCGCCGACGGCTACGTCCTCGGCACCGACCTCACCGTCCTCGCCTGCGGCGTCCGCCCCCGTACGGGACTCGCGCAGGCCGCCGGACTCGACGTACGCCGCGGCATCGTCGTGGACGACGAGCTGCGCACCTCCGACCCGCACATCCGCGCCATCGGCGACTGCGCCGAGCACTCCGGCGAGGCCCGCTGCCTCGCCGCGCCCGCGCTGGAACAGGCCGACGCCCTCGCGGACTCCCTGCTCTCCCCGCAGAACGCGCGCCCCTACTCCGGCACCCGCGCCCTCACCCGCCTCACCCTGCACAACGGCCGCCCCGGCTCCGCTCCTCTGGACCTGGCGGCCTTCGGCGACCCCGAGCACCGGCCCGACGACGACGTCGTCCAGCTCGCGGACGCGACGCGCGGCACGTACCGCAAGGTCATCGTGCGCGGTGACCGCCTCGTCGGCGGCGTACTGCTCGGCGAGCTCACCGCCGTCGGCGCGCTCGCCCGCGCCTGGGAGTCCGACGACCAGCTGCCCGACGACGGCAGCCCCCTGCTCCACCTGCTCACCACCGACGGAGGCCTCTGAGATGCCCACGGACACCCCCCGCCCCCGCCACAGCGCGCACGACAACACCATCGTGCTGGTCGGACACGGCATGGTCGGCCAGCGCTTCCTCGAAGCCATCGCCGCACGCGGCCTCACCGCCACGCACCGCGTGGTCGTCCTGTGCGAGGAGCCGCGTCCCGCGTACGACCGCGTCCAGCTCACCTCGTACTTCGCGGGCCGCACGCCCGACGACCTCTCCCTCACCGACCCGGAGTTCATCGAGCGGCACGGGATCGAGCTGTACGTCGGCGACCCGGCCGAGACCGTCGACCGCGAGGCGAAGACCGTCACCGCGCGCTCCGGGCAGAGCTTCGCCTACGACACCCTGGTCCTGGCGACCGGCTCCTTCCCCTTCGTGCCGCCGGTGCCGGGCAAGGACACCACCGGCTGTTTCGTCTACCGCACCATCGAGGACCTGCTCGCCATCGAGGAGTACGCGAAGACG
This sequence comes from Streptomyces sp. NPDC055189, assembly GCF_053606765.1. NCBI lineage: Bacteria > Bacillati > Actinomycetota > Actinomycetes > Kitasatosporales > Streptomycetaceae > Streptomyces > Streptomyces sp. NPDC055189. The sequence continues at coordinate 41,275 of NZ_JBSGSG010000004.1, read as the reverse complement.
TACGCCACGACCGGCGCCGTCGTGGGCGGCGGGCTGCTCGGCCTTGAGGCCGCCGGCGCGCTGCGCGGGCTCGGACTCGACACGCACGTCGTGGAGTTCGCGCCGCGCCTGATGCCGGTGCAGGTGGACGAGGGCGGCGGCGCGGCGCTCCTGCGCACCATCACCGGCATGGGCCTGACCGTGCACACGGGCGTCGGTACCCAGGAGATCGTCGCCACCGAAGGCGCCGTCAGCGGCATGAAACTGTCGGACGGCCAAGAACTCGCCACCGATCTGGTGGTGTTCTCCGCCGGTGTCCGGCCCCGCGACCAACTCGCCCGCGACTGCGGCCTGTCCGTGGGCGAGCGCGGCGGCATCACCGTCGACGAGCAGTGCCGCACCAGCGACCCGGCCGTGTACGCGATCGGCGAGTGCGCCCTGGCGTCGGACGGCCGGGTGTACGGCCTCGTCGCGCCCGGCTACGAGATGGCGGAGACCGTCGCCGCCTCGATCGCCACGGAGGAGTCGAGCTTCACCGGCGCCGACCTCTCCACCAAGCTGAAGCTCCTCGGCGTGGACGTCGCCTCCTTCGGCGACGCGCACGGCGCGACCCCGGACTGCCTGGACGTCGTCTACTCCGACTCGCGCTCGGGAACGTACAAGAAGCTGGTCATCGGCCCGGGCGGCGAGCTGCTCGGCGGTGTCCTGGTCGGCGACGCGGAGGCGTACGGCGTTCTGCGGCCGCTGACCGGCAGCGTGCCGCCGGTCTCGCCGGAGCAGCTGGTCCTTCCCGCGGGCGCGGGCGGCCCGGTGGCGCTCGGCCCGTCCTCGCTGCCGGACTCCGCGGTCATCTGCTCCTGCCACAACGTCACCAAGGGCACGATCCGCGGCGCCGTCACCGAGCACAGCTGCACGACCGTGCCCGAGGTCAAGAAGTGCACCAAGGCCGGTACGGGTTGCGGCAGTTGCGTGAAGGTGCTCGGCCAGCTGGTCAACGACGAGCTGGAGGCGTCGGGCGTCGAGGTCGACAAGGGCCTGTGCGGCTGCTTCGGCCAGACCCGCCAGGAGCTGTACGAGATCGTCCACACCCTGGGCATCACCTCCTACCGGCGGCTCCTGGACACGCACGGGCGTGAGTCGGCGCGCGGCACCGAGGGCTGCGAGACCTGCAAGCCGACGGTCGGTTCGATCATCGCCTCGCTCGCCCCGACGATCGGCGCCGACGGCTACGTCCTGGAGGGCGAGCAGGCCTCCCTCCAGGACACCAACGACCACTTCCTCGCCAACCTCCAGAAGAACGGCTCCTATTCGGTGGTGCCGCGCATCCCCGGCGGCGAGATCACCCCGGACAAGCTGATCGTGATCGGCGAGGTGGCACGGGACTTCGGCCTCTACACCAAAATCACGGGTGGCCAGCGCATCGACATGTTCGGGGCGCGCGTCGAACAACTGCCGCTGATCTGGACGCGGTTGGTGGACGCGGGCTTCGAGTCGGGTCACGCGTACGGCAAGTCTCTCCGTACGGTGAAGTCGTGCGTGGGACAGACCTGGTGCCGTTACGGCGTACAGGACTCGGTCCGGATGGCGATCGACCTGGAGCTGCGCTACCGGGGCCTGCGCTCCCCGCACAAGCTGAAGTCGGCGGTCTCCGGCTGCGCCCGCGAGTGCGCGGAGGCCCAGTCCAAGGACTTCGGTGTGATCGCCACGTCGAGCGGCTGGAACCTGTACGTGGGCGGAAACGGCGGCGCGACCCCGCGCCACGCGGACCTGCTCGCCCAGGACCTGTCCGACGCCGAACTGGTGCGCCTCATCGACCGGTTCCTGATGTTCTACATCCGTACGGCGGACCGCCTGGAGCGCACGTCGACCTGGCTGGAGCGGATCGAGGGCGGCCTCGATCACGTGCGTGACGTGGTCGTCCACGACTCGCTCGGCCTCTGCTCCGAGCTGGAGGCCCTGATGGCCGACCACGTCGCGCACTACCGCGACGAATGGTCCGAGACCATCAACGACCCCGAGCGCCTGTCGCGGTTCGTGTCCTTCGTGAACGCGCCGGACGTCCCGGACCCGACCGTGAGCTTCGTCCCGGAACGGGACCAGATCAAGCCGGACCTGCCTCTCCTCACCATCGGCTCCCGCCCCCGCGACCTGGAAGGTGCTGCATCCTGATGAGCATTCAACTCCGCCTGGAAGACAACTGGTTCGAGGTCTGCGACCGCGCGCACCTGCAGCCGGGACGCGGTATCGCCGCACTGCTCCCCGACGGCCGCCAGGCCGCGCTCTTCATCGACCGCGAGGGGCGCGCGTACGCGATCGACAACCGTGACCCGTTCACGGGAGCGGCGGTGCTCTCGCGCGGGCTGCTCGGCGCGGCGGCGGGCCGGCCGTTCGTCGCGTCGCCGCTCCTGAAGCAGCGGTTCGACCTGGAGACGGGGCGGTGCCTGGACGATGACTCGGTGACGGTGGAGACGCATGCGGTCCGCCTCGCTTGAGCGATGCGGTTAGCGATCCGGCTGGCGGACCGGCAGGCGAACCGGCTGGCGAACCGGCTGGCGACCCAATGAAGAGTACTTGACCGACTGTTCTAGTATTGCTTACTCTCACCTCGTGGCCAGGACCAAGGAATTCGATCCGGACGCCGCGCTCCAGTCGGCCCTAGAGCTGTTCTGGCGGCGCGGCTACGAGGCGACGTCGATGGCGGACCTCGTCGAGGAGCTCGGCATCGGCCGCGCCAGCATCTACGCGACGTTCGGCAACAAGCACGAGCTGTACCTGAAGGCGCTCGAGCGGTACGCCGGACTCCAGAACCCGCGCCTGCTCACCGAGCTCTCGCAGCCGGGCCCCGCACTCCCCGCCGTCCGTGCGGTGGTGCGCCGTTTCGGCGGCGAGGCATCGTCCGACGAGGGCCGCCTGAACGGCTGTTTCATCACCAATACGGCCGCCGAACTGGGCCCGCACGACGAGTCGGCCGCCCGCTCCGTGGAGCGCAGCTGGGAGTACATGGAGACGCTGCTGCACTCCGCGCTCGCCCGCGCACAGGCGCAGGGCGAGCTCCCGCAGGACCGTGATCCGCTCGCCCTCGCCCGCATGCTGCTGACCCTGATGCAGGGCCTTCGCGTGGTCGGCAAGGCATCGAAGGACGGGGCGCGGCTGCGGGACGCGACGGAGCAGGCGCTGAGCCTGCTCGACTGACATTCCGACGCACCCTCGGCCTCCTTTTTCATGCCCTAATACTGAACCGATCGTTCAAGAAACGTTCAAGAAAAGAGTCCACTCATGACTGCATCGGCTCCGGCGACGCGTACCCGTTTCGCCAACCGCACGGCCCTCGTCACCGGCGGCGGCTCCGGCCTCGGCCGTGCCATGGCGCTCGCCTTCGCCGCCGAGGGCGCGAACGTCGTGGTCGCCGGGCGGAGCGAGGGCCCGCTCAAGGAGACGGTCGGCCTCATCGAGGACGCGGGCGGCACGGCTCTCGCCGTCACCGCGGACGTCTCGCGCTCCGCCGACCTCGCGGCGCTCGTCGACGCCACCGTCGAACGGTTCGGCTCCCTGGACGTGGCCGTCAACAACGCGGGCGTCCTGCGCGCGGGACAGCCGGTCGCGGAGCTGCCCGAGGTGGAGTGGCGGACGATGCTCGACATCAACGTCACGGGCGTGCTGCTCGCCCTCCAGGCCGAGGTGAAGCAGATGCGTACGCAGCCCGGCGGCGGGGCGATCGTCAACATCTCCTCCAACCTCGGCGCCCACACCAGCCTGCCGGGCACCATCGGCTACGGCGTCACCAAGGCTGCCGTCTCCGCACTGACCAAGGGCGCCGCCGTCGAGTACATCGGCGAAGGGGTGCGGATCAACGCGGTGAGCCCCGGATCGTCCGACACCACCATGTCGCTGCGTCCGGGCGAGGGCGAGGCCGAGCGAGCGGAGCGCATGAAGACGGCGACGCCGCTGGGCCGCGTGTCGTCGACCGAGGAGGTGGCCGCCGCCGTCCTCTACCTCGCATCCGACGAATCGGCGTCGGTGGTGGGGGCGGACCTGGTGATCGACGGGGGCGCGGCAGCCTGACTCCCGTCCTCCCGGCCCCGGACTCACACCCCCTACTCTCGGGTAGGAAGAGGCGTGGGCCCACTTGGAAGGCAGGCAGAGGGAGCTGTGTCATGACGGGCTGGAACGCGAGCGACATACCCGACCAGAGCGGCCGCACGGCCGTGGTCACCGGCGCCAACAGCGGCATCGGCTACGTCACCGCACGCGAACTCGCACGCCGTGGCGCGCGCGTGGTCCTCGCCTGCCGAAGCGTGGAGCGGGGGACGCGGGCGCTGGAGCAACTGCGGTCCGAAGTACCGTCCGCAGAGGCGGAGTTCCGGCGCCTCGACCTCGGGGACCTGAGATCGGTACGGGAGTTCGCGGCGGCGTACGACCGTGACGGCGAGGGAGAGGGCCTCGACCTCCTCGTCAACAACGCGGGCGTGATGGCGCTGCCGTACGGGCAGACGGCGGACGGCTTCGAGACGCAGTTCGGTGTCAACCACCTGGGCCACTTCGCGCTCACCGGACTGCTGCTGCCGCGGCTTCTCCGGACGCCGGGAGCGCGGATCGTGACCGTGTCCAGCGCGTTCCACGTCCTGGCGAATATCGACATGGGCGACCTCAACAGCGCGCGAAGCTACCGCCGCTGGATCGCCTACGGCCGCTCCAAGACGGCGAACCTCCTCTTCGTCCACGAACTGGCCCGGCGTCTGGCGGCCCGCGGCTCCGGCATCGTGGCCGCCGCGGCCCACCCCGGTTACGCGGAGACGAACCTCCAGGCCGCCGCGCCCAGGATGGAGGGCCGCAAGGTCGCCGAACGCGTGATGTGGCTGGGCAACCGCGTCCTGGCCCAGCCCGCGACCGCGGGCGCACTCCCGACGCTGTACGCGGCCACGGCACGGGGCGTCCGCCCGGACTCCTTCACGGGCCCGCGCGTGCTGGGCTGGCAGGGGGCGCCGGGCAAGTCATGGCGAGCCAAATGGACCCTGAACGACACGGCGAGCGAACGGCTCTGGGCGGCGTCGGTGGGGCTGACGGGGGTGGAGTACGGAGCGTTGCGGGGCTGAGGTTCAGGGGGAGCCGAGCCGGAGCCGGAGCCGCCCGGCTCGGCCGTGACGTGTCACCGCAACCCGGACACCTCGAAAACCCCCTTGGCCGCATCCCCGTCAAGCCGGGCCGAGAGGCGCCCGAGCACTTCGGAACCGGTCCGCAGCAGCCCGCACGCCCGCGCGTCCCGCGCGCCCGAATCCAGCCGGTGCAGGAGCAACGGGTTCTCCGCGAGCACCCGGGGATCGACCTCCACCCGATTCCCGAGCGAGTCACACAGCACGAGCCGCGCCGCGATCCCCTCGCTGTACCGCACGGCGGTCAACAGCCCCGTACACACATGCCGACGCCGCAACAGCCCCCGCACTACGAGCCACCCCGGCCCCGCAGTGACCCGTACCGGATGCAGGACCAGATAGAACAGCCCAGAAAGCCCCGCCCACAGCACGCCCCGGAGCGCGTTCAACGTGCCGTTGCCCAGATCGACGAGATCGACCAGCACAAAGAGGGCCAGCGCACAGAAGCAGGCGGCCCGCACATCGGCCCGCCAACGCCGGTCAACCACGACACCGCAGCCATCCCCGCCAAGTCCCATGTCCGGCACGGTAAGCCGGACTCCCGCCCAAGTCACCGGCGTTGACGGAGCGCATACTCCTCGCCCGCGCTCCTTTACGTACCACTGACGCTTCGGCCCGCGGGGTCAGGCCCCCACCGCCCCGTCCACGCCCTCGCGCAGAAAGTCCGCATGCCCGTTATGGCGGCCGTACTCCATGAGCACATGCACCATGACCATCCGCAGCGACACGTCCTTACCCCACCGCGGCTGGTACCCGGTCCGCTCAAAGGAGTCGGCCGCCCGCTCGATGCGCCGCGAGTTCTCCACCTCGGCCTCCCAGGCGGCGAACGCCTCGCCCCTGGTCGAGTCGCTCGCGTCGTAAGCCGCCTGGAAGTCAACCTTTTCGGACCAGAGCATGGGCGCGTCATTGTCGTCGAACACGCGACGGAACCAGGCCCGCTCCACCTCCGCCATGTGCCGCACCAGACCCAGCAGCGAGAGCGTGGACGGCGGCATGGACTGCTGCCGCAACTCCTCGTCGGCGAGCCCCTCGCACTTCATGGCGAGCGTGGCGCGGTGGTAGTCGAGAAAGGCCCGCAGCGTTTCGCGTTCACTGCCGAAGCGAGGCGGGTCTACACGGTTGTCGCCGGTCACTTGCCGTACTCCTCATCCGTACCTGCAGGAGACGCCAGTATTCAGGCCCCCTGCGCTTTCGCCTTGCGGCGGGGCGGACCCGGTCCTGGCGTCACGCCGTGAGCGGGAGTACGGGTGGTACGAGCAAGGTGCGTGCCCTGTATGAGGCGTGGGGGTACGAGTACCTCGGCGCGGTGCTGCCGTTCACCGACTCACCGCTGTACGACGCGCTGGTGCTCAACCGGCACGCCTGAGTCCGGTGCCCCGGATCCGCTCCGGAAGCGAGCGGGCTCGGTGGTCTTGTCAGACCGCCCGACTAGCCTGCTGGCATGGACCAGCGATGCATGCACGACTTAGTTGTCCAGCAGTGCGTGGACTGTGCTTCTGTCCCCGAGGGCCTCGTCAAGTTCGTCTACATCACGGCCGGGGGCGCGGTCTTCCATCGCTCTCCGGCCTGCAAGGCCCTGGAGGAAGGGCAGGAGTACGCAATGGATATGGGCATGGAGACTCACCCTCGGCGTCGTGTCGTGCTGGCCGAGGCCACCGGAGAAGGACGTGGCGCGTGCGCCTACTGCTTCTGGGACTACACACCCGGATGAGCCGCATGGGGTGAAGTGCCCACGCGCATCGCAACCTCAGCCGGCTCCCCAGCGAACGCCCGAAGGGGCAGCTCCCCCGCACAGGGAGCTGCCCCTTCCTGGTGAACCGGAGCCGACGCCGCATCGGTGAGGGTCGGGGACACGGCGTCGGCCCCGGAGATCTACCGGTGGTCGCTGCCCGCCGACTCCGAGGCGGCGCGCCCCGCCTCCAGGCGGGCCACCGGGATGCGGAACGGGGAGCAGGAAACGTAGTCCAGGCCCACCTCGTGGAAGAAGTGCACCGACTCCGGGTCGCCGCCGTGCTCGCCGCAGACGCCGAGCTTCAGGTCGGGGCGGGTGGCGCGGCCGGCCTTGACCGCGTCCTTCACCAGCTTGCCCACGCCGTCCTTGTCGATGGTCTCGAACGGGGAGACACCGAAGATGCCCTTCTCCAGGTACGCGGTGAAGAACGAAGCCTCCACATCGTCGCGCGAGAAGCCCCAGACCGTCTGCGTGAGGTCGTTCGTGCCGAAGGAGAAGAACTCGGCGGCCTCCGCGATCTGGTCCGCCGTGAGCGCGGCACGCGGCAGCTCGATCATGGTGCCGAGCGCCAGCTTCAGCGCCACGCCGGTCGTCTCCTCGACCTCCGCGATGACCTGCTCGGCCTCCTCGCGGACGATCTCCAGCTCCTGGACCGTGCCGACGAGCGGAATCATGATTTCCGCACGCGGGTCGCCCTTGGCAGTCTTGCGCTCGGCCGCGGCCTCGGCGATAGCCCGTACCTGCATGGTGAACAGGCCGGGGATCACCAGGCCCAGGCGTACGCCGCGCAGGCCCAGCATCGGGTTCTGCTCGTGCAGGCGGTGCACGGCCTGGAGCAGGCGCAGGTCGTTCTCGTTGTTGTCCTTGCGGGATTCCGCGAGGGCGACACGGACCGAGAGCTCCGTGATGTCCGGGAGGAACTCGTGCAGCGGCGGGTCCAGGAGGCGGACGGTGACCGGCAGGCCGTCCATCGCCTCGAAGAGCTCCACGAAGTCGCGCTTCTGGAGCGGCAGGAGCTCCTCCAGGGCCTTCTCGCGCTCCTCGTCCGCGTCGGCGAGGATCAGTCGCTCGACCATTTCGCGGCGCTCACCGAGGAACATGTGCTCGGTGCGGCACAGGCCGATGCCCTGGGCGCCGAAGCGGCGGGCCCGCAGCGCGTCCTCGGCGTTGTCCGCGTTGGCGCGGACACGCAGACGGCGCACCCGGTCCGCGTACGCCATGATCCGGTGCACGGCGCCGACCAGCTCGTCGGCGTCGTCGGCACCCGCGTGCATCCGGCCCTCGAAGTACTCGACGACCGGCGAGGGGACCACGGGCACCTCGCCCAGGTAGACCTTGCCCGTCGAGCCGTCGATGGAGACGACGTCGCCCTCCTCGACGACCACACCGCCGGCCGCGGTCAGGCGCCGCCGCTTGGTGTCGACCTCGATCTCCTCGGCGCCGCAGACGCACGTCTTGCCCATGCCGCGGGCGACGACGGCGGCGTGCGAGGTCTTGCCGCCGCGCGAGGTGAGGATGCCCTCGGCCGCGATCATGCCGTCGAGGTCGTCGGGGTTGGTCTCACGGCGGATCAGGATGACCTTCTCGCCCGAACGCGACCACTTGATGGCGGTGTACGAGTCGAAGACCGCCTTGCCGACCGCGGCACCGGGTGACGCGGCGATACCGCGGCCCAGCTGCTCGACCTTGGCGTCCTCGTCGAAGCGCGGGAACATCAGCTGCGCGAGCTGGGCGCCGTTGACGCGCTGGAGCGCCTCGGCCTCGTCGATCAGGCCCTGGTCGACGAGCTGCGTCGCGATGCGGAAGGCGGCACCGGCGGTGCGCTTGCCGACGCGGGTCTGCAGCATCCACAGCTGGCCGCGCTCGATGGTGAACTCGATGTCGCACAGGTCCTTGTAGTGCGTTTCGAGGGTCTCCATGATCTGCATGAGCTGGTCGTACGACTTCTTGTCGATCTGCTCCAGATCGGCGAGCGCGACGGTGTTGCGGATGCCCGCCACCACGTCCTCGCCCTGCGCGTTCGTCAGGTAGTCGCCGTAGACGCCCTGGTGGCCGCTGGCCGGGTCGCGGGTGAACGCGACGCCCGTGCCGGAGTCCGGGCCGAGGTTGCCGAAGACCATGGAGCAGATGTTGACGGCCGTGCCCAGGTCGCCGGGGATGCGCTCCTGGCGGCGGTAGAGCTTGGCGCGGTCGGTGTTCCACGACTCGAAGACCGAGCGGATCGCGAGGTCCATCTGCTCGCGCGGGTCCTGCGGGAAGTCGCGCCCGGCCTCGGTCTTGACGATCTTCTTGAACTTCGTGACCAGCTTCTTCAGGTCGCCGGCCTCCAGGTCGGTGTCGACCTTGACCTTCTTGGCGGCCTTCGCCGCTTCGAGGGCGTCCTCGAAGAGCTCGCCGTCGACGTCCATGACGGTCTTGCCGAACATCTGGATGAGGCGGCGGTAGGAATCCCACGCGAAGCGGTCGTCGCCGGACTGCTTGGCCAGGCCCGTCACCGACTTGTCGGAGAGCCCGATGTTCAGGACGGTGTCCATCATGCCGGGCATCGAGAACTTGGCGCCCGAGCGGACCGAGACGAGCAGCGGGTCATTGGCCTGACCGAGCTTCTTGCCCATCTTCTTCTCGAGGGCGTCGAGGTGCGCACTGACCTCGTCGCGCAGCTCGGCCGGCTCCTCGCCGCTGGCGAGGTAGGTCTTGCAGGCCTCAGTGGTGATCGTGAAGCCCGGAGGGACGGGCAGCCCGAGGTTGGTCATCTCGGCGAGGTTCGCGCCCTTGCCGCCGAGAAGGTCCTTGAGGCCCCTGTTGCCCTCGGTGAAGTCATAAACGAACTTCACGGCCGCGTCGCTCGCGTCGTTCGCATTGCTCGCGTCGTTCTGCGCTACGTGGGAATCTTTGTTTTCCGACACGGGTCTCGACTCCTCGAGGACTCGGTGGCTGCCCTGACGGCGAGGAACATACCCAGATCGAAGGCACCTGGGTACGTCCACTTGCGCGTCATACGGCTGTAACCACCCGTCCGCCAGTAGATCGAAAGTAACTGAGCGGTAGCCGGTCCGGAGATTATTCGTTCAACTCTTGAAGGGTCCACCCCCGTAGAACCTGCGATTCGCTCAGATGAGCGTGAGATTCTCAGATGTGAGTTCACGTCATGAATGATCGAGCAGTGGCACTGAGTGCCACCCCTTGGAGAAGTGCAGTCGCTCTTGATCCGCTCATCTGAGCGCAAGCCCTATCAGGGGTGGCGAGAATCACGCCGTTTGAAGCGGCCGGATGTCAGCATCCGGACGCGGTTCGAGACGGATGCGGGGCTGCGACCTCCACCTGAGCGGTACAGCGGGACAGGGGTCGTCGGCAGGGTCTTTCGCGTGCTCCGACGGAGGGACGGTGTTCCGGCCAGATCTGCGGCGACCATCAGAACACCGCCGTTTTCCCGGCCTCCTCGGGCAGCGCCATCAGCTCCCCCCGATAGCGCCCCGCCAGGGCCGCCGCCCTGGTTCCACCCAGGGCGACCACCCCGACCATCCGGTCCTCCCGGTAGTAGCCGTAGACCACATCCGCCTCGCCCTTCCCGTCCCCCGCATCGGGCTCCCCCGCAAGCAGCCGGACCTCCTCCCCCACCCCCGGCAGCCCGAACGACTGCACCCGCACATCGAACTGATCGCTCCAGAAGGACGGCAGCGGCGCGAACGGCGCCAGGCTGTGCCCCCCGTCCCCACTACCGCCGGCCCCGACCCCGACCCCGACCCCGGTCCCGGTCCCGTCCCCGAGCCCCGCCACCAGCACCCGCGCCGCATGCCGCGCGCAGTCCGAAGGCATCGACCAGTGCTCGACCCGCCGCGCGAGCGTCCCGTAGCGGGGGTTCGGGAAGCGCGCCACGTCCCCCACGGCCACCGCGTGCGCGAGCCCCCCGATCCGCAGATGCGCGTCGCAGAGGATGCCGTCCGTCAGGTCGAGGCCCCCGGCATCCTGGCCCGCGGCCCTCTGCGACACCCCCAGCCACTCCACGTTCGGCAGCGAACCGACCGCCTCGATGACGACGTCGGCCGCGCACGCGCTGCCGTCGTCGAGCACCGCACCCCCGGCCGTCAGCTCGGCGACGAGCCGCCCCATCCGGAACCGCACCCCCCGCGCCTCGTGCCGCCGTCGCAGCACCCGGCCGGGCTCGGCCCCCACCGCGAGCATCATCGGCTCGGCCTCCGGTGCGACGACCGTCACCTCGCAGCCCGCCTTGCGGGCCGTGGCGGCCACCTCGCAGCCGATGAACCCCGAGCCGATCACAAGGACCCGTACGCCCTCGGCAAGTTCGGTACGCAGCGCCGCCGAGTCCTCAAGCGTCCGTACGACGTGCCGCGGCGGGCCCCCGGCCACCCCGGCCAGGGGAAGCCTGCGTGGCCGCACCCCTGTAGCGGCCACCAGGCCCTCGTACCCGTGGACCGAACCGTCGGCCAGGGTGAGCGTGCGCGCGGCCAGGTCGGCGGACTCGACCGCCCTGCCGAGCCGCCATTCCACGTCGTCGACGCTGGGGCGCCGGCGCAGCGCCGTGACGGCGGCGGGGGCCTCGCCCGCGAGAACCTCCTTGGACAGCGGGGGCCGGTTGTACGGGAGATGGGGCTCGTCCCCGTACACCGTGATCGTCCCTTGCCACCCCGCCGCGCGCAGTTGCTCGGCCGCGCGCAAGCCGCCGAGCGACGCGCCGACGACGGCGATTCCCGCCGATCCGGCCGTCCCTGGTGAGGCCACGGCGGGTCAGCCCTCGATCCGGATGGCCTGGAGCGGGCAGACGTCGGCGGCGTCCTCGACATCGGCGCGCAGGGCTTCGTCGGGCGTTTCGGCGTACGCGAGATGCCCGTCCTCGTCGAGCTTGAAGACGTCCGGTGCGGCGAAGACGCACTGTCCGTGGTCCTGGCAGACGTCCAGGTCGACGGTCACCTTGAGCATGTGAACTCCTTCAGCAGTGGGGGGTTCAGCGGCGGGGAGGCCGCTGGCCGCGGAACTCCCAGTCGCCCCCGAAGGCCGTCGAGACGACCTCCTCGGACTCCGTGGGCTGCGCGCCGACGTCGGTGCGGATGGCCGTGGGGCCGGTGACGATGCGGTTCGTGAGGCGGCCGAGTCCCTCGGCCTCGACCTCGACGACATCTCCCGGCCGGACGGGCCGGGAGCCCGCGGGGGTGCCGGACAGGAGCACGTCGCCCGGCTCCAGCGTGATCGTGCGGGCGATGTCGGCGACGAGGTAGTGCATGTCCCACCGCATCTCGTCCGTCGAGCCGTCCTGTACGAGCTCGCCGTTGACGTAGGTCCGCAGGTACTTGGAGTGGAAGTCCCACCCGGTGACGAGGCCCGGACCCAGCGGGCAGAGCGTGTCGGAGCCCTTGACCCGGAGCATCGAACCGGCGTCGGTGTCGCGGAAGTCGTGCAGTCCGTAGTCGTTGGCGACGGTGTAGCCCGCGATGTACGCGCCCGCGTCGGCGGGGGCGACGTTGCGGCAGGTGCGGCCGATGACGATGCCGATCTCGCCCTCATAGTTGAGGTACTTGCAGCCCTCGGGGCGGACGACCGCGCCGCCGTGCGCGTTCAGCGCCGATACGGGCTTGTGGAAGTAGGTGGGCGCGGGCGGCAGGCTTACGCCGAACTCCTCGACCCTGCTGCGGTGGTTGAGGTGGACGGCGACCACCTTGGAGGGGACCACGGGAGGCAGGTGGTGCGCCTCCGACGCCTTCACGCGGCGGCCGTCGGCCGCGACCAGCTCGTCCCCCTCCCGCACGACCCGGGCCACGGCGCCTTCGAGGAGGATGCGGCGGTATTCGACGGTATTCGTCATACGAGGGTGGCCTCACTCTCGGCGTGAGCGGCATGTTCGGCGGGCGTGCCCGTCCAGCCCTCGGCGGGGCGGTCGAACCACAGGTGCATCTGGCCGGTGCCGACCGAGTTCTCGTAGTCGCTGAAGGCGCGCCCGGGTGCGGAGCACTGCTCTTCTCCGAGAGCACCGATCATCATCAGGTAGTGGCCGAAGCGTGCCTCGGGCTTGTGGGTGAGGAACTCCGGCATGGTGCGCAGGACTTCCGCGTGGTCGCCGGCTTCGAGCCAGGCGATGCGCCGCTCGTCGGCGGCCCGCGCCTCGGGCGTGCGGATGTGGGACGGCTCGCTCGACTCGTGGGCGCGCAGCTGCCGCAGCGGCCAGAAGGTGTGCGAGAGCGCGCCGGACGCGATGAGCAGGACCTTGCGGTCGGGCAGCGCGGCGATCCCGTCGGCGAGTGCGCGGCCGAGCCGCAGGTGGTCCTCGGTGTCGCCGGTCTGGCAGACGCCGATCGAGAGCCACTTCTTGTCCGGGAGGCCCTCGCCCAGGTACTTCCAGAGGTTGATCGTGGCGTAGTGGACCGGCAGGAACGGGTCGTCGATCGGGGTGATCCAGGTCTCGTGCCGGTCGGCGAACTCCACGATGGAGTCCGCCAGTTCGGGGTCTCCCGGATAGTCGTACGGCATCCTGCACATGCCGCGCGGCAGCTCCTCCGAGGTGAAGAGTCCGGCGCGGCGCGCGTGCGAGGAGACGACGAACTCGACCGTGGTGGCCCAGTGCGAGTCGAGGACGACGACGGTGTCGTGGTCGATGCTCTCGAAGACCTCTTCGCGCAGCCGCCGCAGTCCGGGGACGAGGCTGATCTCGCGGCCTTCGTTGAGCTCTTTGCGGGTCTCTTCGGGCAGCACGATGGTGGGCACGTGGGCGAGGAGCCCCGCCCCGACGATCTCACCCATGGCGGGCCCATCCCTTCGGAGCGGTCACGGTGTTCTTCAGGTCGCAGTAGAAGTCGAAGGACCAGTCGCCGCCCTCGCGCCCGATCCCGGAATCACGGGAGCCGCCGAAGGGTGCGGAAAGGTCGCGTACGAAGAAGCAGTTGACCCAGACCGTGCCGGCGACGAGCCGCGCGCTGATCCGGTCGGCGCGTTCGCGGTCGCCGGTGGCAAGGGTGGCGGCGAGGCCGAAGCGGGTGCCGTTGGCGAGGCGTACGGCCTCGTCCTCGTCGCCGTCGGGGAAGGTCTGGAGAGTGAGGACGGGCCCGAAGACCTCTTCCTGCACGATCTCGGAGTCCTGCGCGACGTCGGTGAGGAGCGTGGGGAGGTAGTAGTTGCCGCCGAGGGCGGTGTTGCGTCCGCCGCCGGTGACGGCTTTCGCGCCCGCGTCCAGGGCGCGCCGCACGAATCCGTCGACGCGCTCGACGTGCCGGGGGTGGATGTTGGGCCCGACGTCGGTGACCTCGTCGCGCGGATCTCCCTGGGTCAACTTCGTAACCCGGTCAAGAAAGTGACCGAGGAACGCATCCCTTACGGACTCCTCGACCAGGATGCGGGTGGCGGCCAGGCAGACCTGCCCCGCGTTGTCGAACTGCTCGACGGCGAGGTCGGCAGCGAGCTCGGGGTCCGCGTCGGCGAAGACGAGCAGCGGGGATTTGCCGCCGAGCTCGAAGCTGCACGGCACGAGGTGCGCGGCCGAGGCCGCGGCGATCCGCCGGGCGGTGGGCACGGACCCCGTGAAGCTGATCCGGCGCACGTCGGGGTCTGAGACAAGGGGCTCGCCCACCTCGGCTCCGTACCCCTGCACCACATTGAAGACCCCGGTCGGCAGCCCCGCCTCGTGTGCGATGTCCGCGAAGAGCGAGGCGGTCAGCGGCGTCCACTCGGCGGGCTTGAGTACGACGGTGCTCCCCGCGGCGAGCGCGGGCGCGATCTTCCAACTGGCCAGCATCAGCGGTGCGTTCCACGGCGTGATGAGTACGGCAGGGCCCGCCGGGTCCCAGCTCACGTGGTTCGTGTGGCCCCTGGTCTCGAAGTCGTCGTGGGAGAGGGCGAGGAGGCGGTCGGCGAAGTAGCGGAGGTTGTGGGCGACGCGGGGCATGACGCCGCGGCGGTGGGAGCGCAGGAGTGCGCCGTTGTCGGCGGTCTCGACGGCGGCGAGTTCCTCGGTGCGGGCCTCGACTCCGTCGGCCACGGCATGCAGCAGCCGGGCGCGCTCGGCGGGCGGGGTGGCGGCCCAGGAGGGGAAGGCCTCGCGGGCGGCGGCCACGGCTGCCCGGGCTTCCGCGGCGCCACCGCGGGCGATCTCGGCGAGCGGGGTGCCGTCGACGGGCGAGCGGTCGGTGAAGGTGGCGGGGGCGGAGGCGGCCCCAGAGGCTGAGGCGGACGCTGCCCCGGAGGCAGAGCTGGACGCTGCCCCGGAGGCTGAGGGGGACGCGACCCCGGAGGCCGAGACGGAGGCGACGCGCTCTCCGCCGATCCAGTGCCGGGTGTCGACGGGGACTCCGGCGACGATCGCCGTGTGCCAGGGAGGCCCTGAATCCGAGGGAGGCGGGGAGTCCGAGGGAGGCGGGGAATCGGGGGGATTCGCCGGGGGCGCGGGAGCGGGGGGAGCCATGACTTCCTCCAGTTCGTTTGAACCCAAACAACATTAGGAGCGCCGGGACGGCGGGGTCAACCCCTCGATCGGACCGCCCGGTTCAGCTACCGTTTGAACTCAAACGAAGTACCTCGGGAGGCCTCCATGCCGGACGACACCCTGGCCACCAGCAGCCACCAGGACTGGACAGACCGGGCCGAAGCGCTCACGTTCCCCACCCGGCACCGCATCGCAGGCGCCGACGCGGACCGCTCGGGGAGCACGTTCCCCGTCGTCTCTCCGCGCGACGGCCGCACGCTCGCCCGGGTCGCGGACGCGGGCGAGAAGGAGGTGGACCTGGCGGTCGCCGCCGCCCGCCGCGCCTTCGACACGGGCCCCTGGCCGCGCCTCTCCCCCGCCGACCGGGGCCGGACCCTGCTGCGGATCGCCGCTCTCGTCGAAGAGCACCGCTCCGCCCTCGCCCTCACGGTCACCCTGGAGAACGGCAAACCGATCACCGAGTCGTACGCCATCGAGCTGCGCGCCCTGGCCAACACCTTCCGCTGGTACGGCCAGCTCGCCGACAAGCTGACCGACACCGCCCCGCACACCGACCCCGAGGCGCTCGCCCTCGTCACGCGCGAGCCGTCCGGCGTGGTCGGCGCGGTGGTCCCGTGGAACTTCCCGCTGACACTGGCGGCCTGGAAGGTCGCCCCGGCGCTCGCGGCAGGCTGCACGGTGGTCCTGAAACCCTCTGAACTCACTCCCCTGTCAGCCCTGTTGCTCGGCCGGATCGCCGACGAGGCGGGGCTGCCGCCCGGCGCCCTGAACGTCGTCGCGGGTGACGGCCCGACCACGGGCCGCGCGCTGGGCCGCCACCCGGACGTGGACGTACTCGCCTTCACGGGCTCCACGGGGGTGGGCCGCCAGTTCCTCCGCTACGCGGCCGACTCCAACCTCAAGCGCGTCTGGCTGGAGCTGGGCGGCAAATCCCCCAACGTCATCCTGCCCGACGCCCCCGACCTCGCGGCGGCGGCAGCCACCGCCGCCTGGGGCATCTTCTTCAACCAGGGCGAGATGTGCACGGCGCCCTCGCGGCTCCTCGTCCACGAGTCGGTGGCGGAGGAGGTGACGGCGGCGGTCGCGGAACGGGCCGGCACCCTGCGGGTGGGCGACCCGCTGGACCCCGCCACGGAGATGGGCGCGCTCGCGGGCGCGGCCCGGGCGGACTCCGTCCAGGAGCACGTACGACGGGGAGCGGAGGGCGGCGCGCGACTGCGGGCAGGAGGTGTACGGCGCGAAGTCGTGCCCGGCGGCAGCTACTTCGCGCCGACCGTCTTCGACCAGGTCACCCCGGACATGCCGCTCGCCCGCGAGGAGATCTTCGGCCCGGTCCTCTCCGTCCTCACCTTCGGCTCCCTCGACGAGGCGGTCGCGCTCGCCAACGACACGGAGTACGGGCTCGCGGCAGGCCTGTGGACCTCGGACCTGTCGACCGCGCACACGGTGGCCCGGCGCCTGCGGGCGGGCACGGTCTGGGTCAACTGCTACGAGGAGGGGGACGTGACGGTGCCGTTCGGCGGCTACAAGCAGTCGGGGAACGGGCGGGACAAGTCGGTGCACGCGGTGGAGAAGTACACGGAGCTGAAGACGACGTGGATCCAGCTGTGAGGCCACGTCCCCTGATCGGCCTGCCGCAACGGTTCGCGGCCTCGACGTCGGCACTTCGGTACGAGGCCGTGGTGACGGCGCGGGCGTTGGCGGAGGCGGTGTTCCGCGCGGGCGGGGAGCCGTTCATGATGCTGCCCGGCCCGCCGGGGGAAGCGGCGGCACGGCTCGCCCGCTGCGACGGGCTGCTGCTGCCGGGGGGCGGGGACTTGGCGCCGTGGCGGTACGCGGAGGGCGGCGTCGAGGTGCACGGGGCCGTGTACGACGTGGATGACGCCCAGGACGCGTTCGACCTCGCCCTCGCGCGGTGTGCGCTGAACTGCGGCCTGCCTCTGCTGGCGGTGTGCCGGGGGCTGCAGGTGGTGAATGTCGCGCTGGGCGGGACGCTCCGGCAGGACATGGCCGGGGCAGAGGGGGCGGTACAGGGAGCGGGGGCGGGGGTGGGGGCGCATCGGCATGTGGTGCATCCCGTGCGGGTGGCGTCCGGCTCGGTGGTGGCGCGGGCGCTGGGCGGTGCGGAGCCGGTGTCCGTCTCCTGCTTCCACCACCAGTGCGTGGACGTGACCGGGCGGGGGCTCGTGGCCACGGCGTGGGCGGCTGACGGGACGGTGGAGGCGCTTGAACTCCGCGATGGGTCAGGGTGGTT
Organism: Streptomyces sp. NPDC055189; assembly: GCF_053606765.1. Lineage (NCBI taxonomy): Bacteria > Bacillati > Actinomycetota > Actinomycetes > Kitasatosporales > Streptomycetaceae > Streptomyces > Streptomyces sp. NPDC055189. Next base: position 23,735 of record NZ_JBSGSG010000004.1, on the reverse strand, counting down.
CGCGGCCATCCAGTGGCACCCGGAGGACACGGCTGCGTCGGATCCGGCCCAGCAGGGGTTGTTCGGGGCGCTGGTTCGAGCGGCGTCTCTCTCCCCGGTCCCGCCCCGCCCCCAAGTTCGCAAGTAGATCTTCTGTCCCGCGGGAACCCTGTTGGCCGGTGGGGCCGGTGGGGCCGGTGGGTCCGGTACTACAGTCGTTGCGCATGAACGCTTCCCTGCCCACCCGGCGCACGCTCATCGGCGTGGCCGCTGTCGCCGCTGTCGCCGGGGTCTCAGCGCTGACCGGCTGCGCCAAGGACGACAAGTCGGGTGGGAAGTCGGGTGAGAAGGGGAAGAAACAGCCTTCGCCGAGCCCGTCCACCACCGACGCGGCCCGGCTCGGCGAGTCCCCGCCCGCCGCCGACACCGCTTCGGCCAGATCGACGGGCGGGGCTTGGCGCTATACGCATCTCTCGCCCGAGCACAGCGCCTCCTACCTCGCACTCGCCGTCACGTCGCGGGACGACGTATGGCTGCTGGGGGCGCGGGAGACGCAATCCTCCACCCCGTTCCTCGAGCACTGGGACGGGAAGCGATGGAGCGAGCCCGCACCGCCCGACGCACTGATCGCGGGCGGACGGGGATCCTCCTGGGCACTGGCCGCGGGCGCGCCCGGCGAGATATGGCTCGCACAGCGCACAGGGCAGGACACGGGACAGGACACAGGGCAGGACACGGGGCAGGGCGGACAACTCGCGGTGTTCCACCGGAAAGGCGGGTCGTGGCAGCGGCTGCCCGATCCCCCGGACACCAGGGACAGCCGATGGTCGGGCGGGGAGACGCAAGGCGCCTGGTGCGTGGCCTCGGGGGCGCACCTGTGGGTCAGCTCCTACGGCAAGGTCGTGCACTGGGACGGGAAACGCTGGGACGTTCCCCCGCTCCCCTTCCGCGCCGCCGCTCTCGCCGCCGCGCCCGCCGAGGACGGCACCCCCCGTGTATGGGTGGCCGGTTCGGTGGACACCGAGTGCGGTCAGGGGGAGTGCTACCCGCAGCCCGCCACCGCCCGGTGGGCGGACGGCGCCTGGCAGCAGTCCGACACCCCCTCGTTCCGCTTCCCCGACCCCGTGCCGCCCGAGGCGTCCGCCTCACTCGACACCATCGTCCACGACCCCGCGAGCGACCGTCTCTGGGCGCTCGGCCGCCACGACTTCAACCACGGCGAGGTGGACGAGGAGCCCGACGACGAGAGCATCCTGCTGACCGGTGACGGCACCGCATGGAGGAAAGTGCGCGCTCCCGATCTCGGACGGGCCTTCATGACCGCCATGACCGTCCCCGACGGAACCGGTGGGCTGCTCCTGGACTCGCGGACACGCCGTACCAAGGGCGGGAAGGTGCACAAACTGCGGGACCCGGGCCGGCTGCCCGAGCCGTCCGAAGTGCCGAAGCCGAAGCGGAAGTACGACTTCAAGCAGCCGTTCGACATCGCCACGACGCGACTGATCCCCGGCACCCGGACCGTCCTCGCGGCGGGCGTAGCGATCTTCAACAACTCCACGAGCACGGGGAACCCGCCACGTCGTCCCGTACTGGCCCGCTACGACGCCGACGGCGAGGGCTGACCGGACTGACCCAGCTGACCGGGCTTCCGTGGCACGGGACGGGACCTACTCCTTGGCCCGCCTGCCACTCCGGCGAGGAGCCGGCTCAGCCCCGTCAAGGAGTTCCAGCCTCCGCTCGTCCCCCTTCTCCTCCGTCTGCACGACGATCTTCCGCAGCAGATCCGCCAGGGTCCTGCACTCCTCGTCCGTCAGACCGTCGGCGACGAACGCCTCCTCCGCGTTGAAGGCGGGGAACACCTTCTCCATCAGCCGCTCCCCCTCCCCCGTGAGCCGCAGCAGCGCGAGCCGCCCGTCGTCGGGATGTCCCCGGCGTTCGAGGAGCCCGCGCCCCGCCAGCGTGCGGGCGACCCCGGTCAGCGTGCCCTTGGAGATGCCCGCCTCCTCGGCGACGTACCGCGTCTCCATCTCCCCCCAGATCCAGACCACGTAAAGCACCACGAACGACGTCCACGTCAGCTCGGCACCCCGCAGCACGGAGTTCTCGAAGTGCTGCCGGACGGCCGACGCCGCGCGGTAGATGTTCGATACGGCGGCCATCTGCTCGTACTCGACGGGGGTGCCGCCGAGCTTGGCCCGGACCGCCTTCTCGGTCTCGCGGATGGTGCGGTAGCCCGTCACGTCCGTCTCTCCTCGTTCCTGTACCTCGCGCGTCCGCCGCGGCTCCGGCCGACGGCCACAGTCTGCCAAGACCTCTTGCCGGGGCGCAGACGCGTCCGTACCATCAGCGCCACTCGAATTCGTACGGGCTCAAACGATAACGCGTTTCCTGAGGAAACGCGCTCCCATGCTCTCCCCTCCCCGGAGTCCCGGTATGACCATCGATCACCACGGCACGCCCACGCCCGCGCCGCCCCTCTCCTCCACCTCAGCGCCCGAGCGCCGCATCGGCGTCACGGGCATCGTCTTCTTCGTCGTCGCCGCATCGGCCCCGCTCACCGTGGCCGCGGGCGGCGTACCGCAGTCCCTCGGCGTCACGGGCATCCTCGGCATACCCCTCCTCTACCTCCTCATCGGCGTCGTCCTCGCCCTCTTCAGCGCGGGGTACGCGGCGATGAGCCGGCGCATCACGGGCGCCGGGGCGTTCTACGCGTACACGGCGCAGGGTCTCGGCCGCAGCGCCGGTGTCGGCGCGGCCTTCGTCGCGCTGCTCGCGTACAACGCCATGCAGATCGGCATCGCGGGGCTCTTCGGGGCGACGACTGCGCAGTTCATCGAGTCCAAGACCGGCGTCGACATCCCCTGGTGGGCGCTCGTCCTCGCGTGCACGGCCGTCGTGGGGGCGCTCGGATACCGGCGCGTGGACCTGGGCGTGAAGGTGCTCGCCGTACTGCTCGTGTTCGAGTTCGGCACCGTGCTCGTCTTCGACATCGGCCAGTTCGCCGACGCCCCGCAGGGCATCTCCACCGCCCCTCTCACCTGGGGCGCCGCCACCGACGGGGCGCTCGGGGTCGCGCTGTGCTGCGTGTTCGCCGCGTACATGGGCTTCGAGTCGGCGGCGCTCTACAGCGAGGAGTGCCGGGATCCGCGCCGTACGGTGGCGCGCGCCACCTACATCGCCGTCGGGCTCATCGGCGTCTTCTACGCGGCTACCGCGTGGGCGATGATCAGCGGTGCGGGCACCGGGCAGGCCACGAAGGTCGCGGCCGAGCAGGGGCCGGAGATGCTGTTCTTCCTCAGCGACCGGACCAGCGGCCTGGGCCCCGCCTTCGCCGACTTCGCGCAACTCTTCCTCATCACCAGCCTGCTCGCCGCGCTGCTCTCCTTCCACAACGCCGTTGCCCGGTACGTCCGTTCACTTGGCCGGGAGGGTGTACTGCCACGCGGACTCGGGGTGATCCACCCGCGCCACGGTTCGCCGCACCGGGGCTCGCTGCTCCAGACCGCCCTCACGGTCGTCGTCATCGGCGTCTTCGCGCTCGCGGGGCGCGACCCGGTGATGGACGTCTTCACGTGGCTGACCAACCTCGGCGCACTCGGCGTGATCCTGCTCCTGCTCGCCACGTCGGCGTCGGTCATCGCCTACTTCGCGCGCCGACGCGAGCTGAACGAGTCGAGCGAACCCCTGTGGAACCGGCTCGTCGCGCCGCTCCTGTCGGGTGTCGCGCTCGCGGTCATCTTCTGGCTCGCGCTGACCAACTTCAGCGTCCAGCTGGGGGTTTCGTCCGGCAATCCGCTGCGGTGGATCCTGCCTTCCCTGATCCTCGTAGCCGCTGCGGCTGGGGTCTTGTGGGGGTTGTGGCTGCGGAGGTCTCGCCCCCAGACATATGCGGGGATCGGGTCGGCGGCGGGGAAGTGACCGTTCCCTCACAGTCCCCTCTCCAACAGCGTCCCGCCGTTCCAGACCACCCCCACCTGCCGGTAGTACGCGCCGATCGGCTCCTCGATCGTCAGCGCGGCCAGTTCCTCCGTGGGCGCGTCGAAGAGGTCCAACTCGGCCTCGCCCGACCAGGCCTGACCGCCCTCGAAGGAAGCGGCGCCGGACGCGATGAGCTCATCGAGCGCAAGACCCTTGCCCTCTATGGCGGGGAGCTGGCGGTGGTGGGCCATGGGGTGGGCGTTGACGAAGCCGTTCGTCTCGGAGGGTTCGCGCAGGGTGACCACCACCTGGGCGATACGCCGGTCCGCGGCGGCGAGCGTGGCCCCGAAGGCGGCGCCCGCCTCTATGCGGGGCGCGGGGCCGAAGGGGTGCGGCCGGGTGAGGTGGATCGAGCCGAGCTTCTTCGGGTAGCCCTGGTGGTTGCCGCGGGCGATGGCGAAGTCCTTGTCGACCCAGATGTAGACGCACCGGGAGTAGGTGCGCCCGCGGTAGCCGCACCTCACGACGGCGAAGCACTCCTTGTACTGGGCCCGCACGGGATCGAGCAGCTCCGCCCTGTCGTCCCCGCAGGACTGCCAGTCGGCCCAGATGAGGGCGACGGCGCCGGGATCGTCGGCGGCCAGGTCGAGCGGCGCGGGGAGGAGTTCGCGGACCCTGGCCGGGTCGGTGCGGTACTCGACGGTGAGAAGGTCTCCCGAGTAGTGCCAGGGCGGGGCCGGGATGAGCGAGGAGCGGCCCGTCGCGGTCTTGGGCGGGAAGAATCCTTGGACTCCGGCCATGAACTTGCTCCTTCGGGCACGACGAGGATTTTCGTTTGGGTCCGTACGATATGCCTCCGGCGGTGTGAGCGCCATGGGGCACCGCTCCTGCGTCAGGGGTAGATCCGGCGAGTCGGGCAGGTGGGCGGGAAAGCTCCTACGGGGCCCACGGCGGGCGGCGCCGATACACCCCCGGCGGACATGCACCCCCGCGAAGGGGCTTGCGCAGACCCGCGGGGATTCCTATCGTTTGGTCTCAAACGATAACCCCGATCCACCCCGCAGAAAGGCTGGAATCCGGGTGAGTGAAGCAAGCGCAACCCCGAGGAACAAGGCCACCCGAGTAGCAGAAACCGTAGAAGCGCTGCGCGCACAGGGCACCGACGTGATCCGCGTCGTCTACCCGGACCTCCTCGGCGCCGACCGAGGCCGCGACATCCTCGTAGGGCACCTGCCCAGCGCCTGCGAGCACGGCCTCTCCTTCTGCCGCGCCGTCTACCACACCACCCCCGGGGGCGACGTCGTCCCCGTCACGGGCGGCCTCGACGCCGGCCTGCCGGACGTCTCCGTACGGCCCGATCTGTCCACACTCCAGGCGCTGCCCTGGGAGCCGGGCGTCGCCTGGTGCCTGGGCGACACGGTCGATCCCGCGACCGGCGAAGCCGCCCCGGAGTCACCCCGCGCCCTGCTGCGGCGCGTACTCGAAAGCGCGGAGGAGTACGCCGACGGCGCCGTAACTCCCGTCGTCGGCCCCGAACTCGAGTACTTCCTCTGCGACGCCGACCCCGCCACCCCATCCGGATGGTCGGTGTACGGCGGCGCCACCGGCAACGTGTACAGCGCGGGCCGGCGCGGCGACCCGGACGGCCACCTCCTGCGCACCCTGCGCGCCCTGGGCGATCTCGGCATCGGCGTCATCGCGGGCAACCACGAGTTCGACGGCGGGCAGTTCGAGATCAACCTCGACCACTCCGAGGCCCTGGACGCCGCCGACCGCGCCTTCCGCTTCAAGGCCGCCGTCAAGGAGACGGCCCGCCGCGAGGGGCGGCTCGCGACCTTCATGGCCAAGCCGTTCAACGGCCTCGGCGGCTCCGGCTTCCACCTGCACGTCTCCCTCGTCGACGCCGCCGGGCACAACGTCTTCGAGGACGCGGGAGCCCCCGACGGCCTGTCCGCCACCGCCCGGCACGCCATCGCCGGACTCCTGCGCCACGCACCCGCGCTCAGCGCCCTGCTGAACCCCACCATCAACTCGTACAAACGCTTCGGCCCCGACACCCTCGCCCCCTGGCTGATCGACTGGGGCCACGACAACCGCAGCGCCATGCTCCGGATACCGCCCGAGAGGGGCGCCGGGACCCGGCTCGAACTCCGGCTCGGGGACGCGTCCGCCAATCCCTACCTCGCCGTGGCGGGCGCCGTGGCCGCCCTCCTCCTCGGCATCCGCGACAAGCCGGAGCCGCCCGCACCCCTGGAGGGCTACGGCTACCAGGAGGACTCCGCGCCCGGCCTCCCCGGCACGCTCGGCGCCGCGCTCGACGCCCTGGAGGCCGACGAGGCACTGACCGGGCTCCTGGGCGCGGAGTTCACGAACGCCTTCCTCACGTACAAGCGCAACGAGATCGAACGCTTCCAACACCACGTCACCGAATGGGAGTTCACGGAGTACGCCTTCCTCATCTGACCCCCTCGTCCGACTCCCCGAGAACGAGAACCGAAGGAGTACGTCCATGAGTACGGTCACGGGGTCCGAGCCCCTCGCCCTGTCCGACGTCGACCTCGCCGACAACGACAAGTTCACCGACGGCACGCTGCCCTGGCGGATGTTCGACGTGCTGCGCCGCGATGACCCCGTCCACTGGCAGCCCGAGCCCGCGCCCAACTCCGGCTTCTGGGCGATCACCCGGCACGAGGACATCGTGCGCGTGGACCGCGACCCGGAGACCTTCACCTCGATGCGGTTCACCAACCTCGAAGAGGTCGACGAGGACCAGATCGCCCTGCGCCGCTCCCTCCTGGAGACGGACGGCATGCGGCACCGCGCGATGCGGCTGATCCTGCAGAAACAGTTCACGCCGCGTGCGGTGGCGACGTACGAGACGTTCCTGCGCGGGCTCACCGCCCGCACCCTCGATGCCGCCCTGCCCAAGGGGACCTTCGACTTCGTGCGGGAGGTCTCGGCGGACTTCCCCATCAACGTGCTCGCGCGGATGCTCGACGTCCCCGAGGAGGACACCCAGCAGCTCATCGACTGGGGCAACCGCATCATCGGCAACACCGACCCCGATTACGCCGACGTGCTCCTGGAGAGCGCGGAGAGCGAGCAGTACCGCGATCTGCCCTTCCGCTCCCCCGCCGCGCTCGAAGTCTTCGAGTACGGGCGGAAGCTGGCGGCGAAACGGCGCGGCGGTGACGGCACGGATCTGGTGAGCACGCTGGTCAACAACTCGCCCAAGGACGGCATCCCGCTCTCCGACACCGACTTCGACAACTACTTCCTGCTGCTCGTCGTCGCGGGCAACGAGACGACGCGGCACGCCATTTCGCACTCCATGCTCGCGCTGATCAATCACCCGGCCGAGCGCGCCAGGCTCACCGCCGACCCCTCGCTCATCCCGGGCGGCGTCGAGGAGTGCCTGCGCTGGGCCTCGCCCGTCTATCACTTCCGGCGCACGGCGACCCGGGACGTGGAGCTCGGCGGCAAGCTGATCAGGGAGGGCGACAAGGTGGTGCTGTGGTTCGCCTCCGGCAACCGTGACGAGGACGTCTTCCCCGACCCGTACCGCTTCGACGTCACCCGCGAGAACATCGACCACGTCACCTTCGGCAAGGGCAGCCCGCACTTCTGCCTGGGCAACTCCCTGGCCCGCCTGGAGATGCGGATCATGTTCGAGGAGCTGCTGCCGAGGTTGGCGGACATCCGCTTGGCCGGAGAGATTCGCCGCGTCCGCTCCAACTTCGTGAACGGCATCAAGGAACTCCCTGTCACGGTGACCCTGAAGTAGCCCTCAACCGCCGGAGGTGTCCAGCTCCGCGTCCTCGCTGATGCCCGCGCAGTCGTAGGGGTCCTTCAGCCAGCCGTCCGGCAGGACCACGCGGTTGTTGCCCGACGTACGGCCGCGCGGGCCGTCCGCGCCCGTCGGCCACGGCTGGTCGAGGTCCAACTCGCCGAGCCCGTCTTCGAGTTCGGCCAGGGACGAGGTGATCGCGAGGCGCTTGCGCATCTCCGAGCCGACGGCGAAGCCCTTCAGATACCAGGCCACGTGCTTGCGGAAGTCGATGACCCCGCGCGCCTCGTCGCCGATCCACTCGCCGAGCAGGGTCGCGTGGCGGATCATGACCTTCGAGACCTCGCGCAGGTCCGGGGCCTTGGGGGCGCCCGTGCCCTCGAAGGCGGCCACCAGGTCGCCGAAGAGCCAGGGGCGGCCGAGGCAGCCACGGCCGACGACGACTCCGTCGCAGCCGGTCTCCTTCATCATCCGCTGGGCGTCGGCGGCGGACCAGATGTCGCCGTTGCCGAGGACGGGGATCTCGGGGACGTGCTCCTTGAGGCGGGCGATGGCGTCCCAGTCGGCGGTGCCGCCGTAGTGCTGGGCGGCGGTGCGGCCGTGCAGGGCGATCGCCGTGACGCCCTCCTCGACGGCGATACGGCCCGCGTCGAGGAAGGTGATGTGCTCGTCGTTGATGCCCTTGCGCATCTTCATGGTGACGGGCAGGTCCCCGGCGCCCGCGACGGCCTCACGGAGGATCGCGCGCAGGAGAGGCCGCTTGTACGGGAGCGCGGAGCCGCCGCCCTTGCGGGTGACCTTGGGGACGGGGCAGCCGAAGTTCAGGTCGATGTGGTCGGCGAGATTCTCCTCGGCGATCATGCGGACCGCCTTGCCGACGGTGGCGGGGTCGACGCCGTACAGCTGGATGGACCGGGGCTTCTCGGTCTCGTCGAAGTGGATCAGCTGCATGGTCTTCTCGTTGCGCTCGACCAGGGCGCGCGTGGTGATCATCTCGCTGACGAAGAGGCCCTTGCCCCCGCTGAACTCACGGCACAGCGTCCGGAACGGCGCGTTCGTGATGCCCGCCATGGGTGCGAGCACGACGGGCGGCCGCACGGCGTGCGGGCCGATCTGAAGCTGGGGCTCCATGGCGCGGGTTCCTCCGGGGCGAGCTGTTCGGTGCTGGGGGCAGACCTCTTATTGTCCCTCATTCGCGGGACTGCCCGCGCGGCCGCCCGGACCCCCGGCCGTTACCAGCCGGTACGGCTCTTCCGTGGCCGCCTGTGAGCAGGCATCGCACGCGTGAGGGCAGGCCCCGGCCCACGGACGCGCCCCCCGTCCCGTCGGGATACCGTCGAACACATGCCCCCGCAAGAGCTGACGCACCGCCGACGCATGCTCGTCCTCGCCATCTGCTGCATGAGCCTGCTCATCGTCAGTCTCGACAACACCGTCCTGAACGTCGCCCTGCCGACCATGGCGCGGGAGTTCGACACCAGCATCTCGGGGATGCAGTGGACGATCGACGCCTACACCCTCGTACTCGCCGCGCTCCTCATGCTCGCCGGGTCGACGGCCGACCGGGTCGGGCGGCAGAAGATCTTCAAGGTGGGGCTCGTGATCTTCACGGTCGCCTCCGTCGCATGCTCCCTCGCGCCCAATCTGGAGTCCCTCGTGGCCTTCCGCATGGCGCAGGCCGTCGGCGGCTCCATGCTCAACCCGGTCGCGATGTCGATCATCACGAACACCTTCACCGATCCCCGCGAGCGGGCCCGCGCCATCGGGGTCTGGGGCGGGGTCGTCGGCATTTCCATGGCCGCGGGGCCGATCGTGGGCGGCCTCCTCGTGGACTCCGTCGGCTGGCGCTCCATCTTCTGGATCAACCTGCCGGTCGGCCTCGCGGCCCTGCTCCTCACCATCCGGTACGTCCCCGAGTCCCGCGCCCCCAAGCCGCGCCGCCCCGACCCCGTCGGCCAGCTCCTGGTCATCGTGCTGCTCGGCGCCCTGACGTACGCGATCATCGAGGCCCCGACGGCGGGCTGGACGTCGCCGCTGATCATCGCCTTCGCGGGAGTCGCGCTGCTTGCCCTCGCCGGACTGCTCGTCTACGAGCCGCGCCGCCGCGACCCCCTCATCGACCTGCGCTTCTTCCGCTCGGCACCGTTCAGCGGCGCCACGGTGATCGCGGTCTGCGCCTTCGCCGCGCTCGGTGGTTTTCTGTTCCTCTCCACGCTCTACCTGCAGAACGTGCGCGGCCTCAACGCCCTGCACGCGGGCGTGTGGATGCTGCCGATGGCCGCGATGACGCTGATCTGCGCCCCGCTCTCGGGCCGCCTGGTCGGCAGCCGCGGCCCGCGACTCCCGCTCCTGATCGCGGGGGTCTCGATGACGGTCTCGGGGGTCCTGTTCGCCGCCTTCGACGCGGAGACCGAGAACGCGACGCTCTTCCTCGGCTACGTCCTCTTCGGCCTCGGCTTCGGCTTCGTGAACGCCCCCATCACCAACACCGCCGTCTCCGGCATGCCCCGCTCCCAGGCGGGCGTCGCCGCCGCCGTCGCCTCCACCAGCCGCCAGATCGGCCAGACCCTCGGCGTCGCGGTCATCGGCGCGGTCCTGGCCTCCGGGGTGGGCTCCTCGTCGTACGCGGCCACCTTCACCGGAGCGAGCCGCCCCGCCTGGTGGATCATCGCGGGGTGCGGCCTCGCGGTCCTGCTCCTCGGCGCGCTGACCAGCGGCAGCTGGGCGAGGGAGACGGCACGGCGGACGGCCGAGCGCCTGGAAACTAGCCCGCAAGGACCGCCTGCGGATACAGCACACTCGGATCAGCGCTCAGCGCGGCCTTGAGCTGCACGCTCGCCTCGTCGGCGAGGACCTCGAACGCGCGGGCCTCGACCCCGTCGAGTCCGGCCCGTACGACATCGGCGGGATCGTTCTTCTCGATGTCCCACCCGGCCATCATGTCGGTGTCGGTGCTCCCGACCACCAGGCCCGTCACCGAGGTTCCCCGGCCGATGAGTTCGAGCCGGACGCAGTTGGTGAGGCTCCAGGCCGCCGCCTTGGCGGTGGCGTAGGCGTTGCTGCCGTCGTACGAGGTCCAGGAGAGCGCCGAGAGGACGTTGAGGACGGCCCCGCCGCCATTTCCGGCCAGGACGGGGGCGAACGCGCGGACCATGTTCAGCGGGCCGAAGAAGTTCGTCTCCATCTCCAGGCGGATCAGATCGAGATCCCCGGCCACGAGGTTCTGCCCGGTCAGGGTCCCGGCGTTGTTGATGAGGAGCGTGACGTCCTGTGCCACCCGGGCCGCGGCGGCGACGGACTCCGGGTCGGTGATGTCGAGCCGCAGCACCTCCACGCCCGGGATGTCCACGCTCTCGGGGGTGCGCGCGGTCGCGTAGACCTTGGCCGCGCCCCTCTCCAGAAGCTGCGTGGCGAAGTGGCGGCCCATGCCGCGGTTGGCGCCGGTGACGAGAGCGGTGGAGCCGGAAATCTTCATGGGGTGCCTCCTGGCAGGTACGGCAGGTACGTACGAGGGCCGGTGATGGCCGCTCGCGAGCTACGCTAAAACCTGACGTCGACGTCAGAGGCAAGTGACGTCGGAGACAAATACCGGCAGCCGGGAGGGCTCATGCGCATCGGGGAACTCGCCACCAAGGCGGGCGTGAGCGTGCGGGCGCTGCGCTACTACGAGGAACAGCACCTGCTCGCGTCGGAACGCAGCGCGAGCGGGCAACGGCACTACGCGTCGAGCGCGGTGGACCGCGTACAGCTCATCCAGCAGCTGTACGCCGCGGGCCTGCCCAGCCGGACGATCGTGGAGCTGCTCCCCTGCGTGGAGACGGGCGAGGTGACCACGGAGCTGCTGCACCGCCTCGCGGCCGAGCGGAGCCGCATCGACGCGCAGATCCGGAGTCTGACGGGCACGAGGGACAGGCTGGACGACATCCTCACGACGACCGCCACGTCCTGGTGCACGGGCGAGCCCTGCCCGCCGGCGGACACTACTCTCGTCCCATGACCGCGACTTGGGACCCCACGGCAACAGGCGTACTACGACTCCCCTCGGGCCGGCTCGTCCGCGGCCGGGGTCTGCGCCACCCGCTCCCGGAGGGCGCACAACCAGACTTCGCCCTCTACCTCCTCGGCAAGGAGCCGCCCTCCGTCGCCTGGGAGTCCCGCTGGCTGCGCTGGCCCGACTTCCGCCTGCCCGCCGACCGCACGGCGACGGCCGCCGCCCTGCGCGAGGCATGGGAGCGGTCGGAGACGGAGCGGGTCGAGGTCGCGTGCGGCGGCGGCCAGGGACGTACGGGGACGGCCCTCGCGTGCATCGCGATCCTGGACGGGGTGCCGGGCCCCGAGGCGGTCACGTACGTGCGGGAGCACTACGCGCCGCGGGCGGTGGAGACCCCGTGGCAGCGGAAGTTCGTGAAGCGGTTCGGCTGACACCGGGGGTGGCCGCCGCCCCGCGTCCGCGAGGTCACGGCACCGAAGGATCCACCGTCGCCTGATGCTCCTCGGCGAGATGTTCCTCCGCCTTGAGCCACGGCAGGAACTGGGCCCGTTTCGCCCAGCCGCAGGTGTCGCAGCGCAACTGCCGCTGGACGCCCGACTTCTGCACGTGCACGACATGCTCGCGCCCGTGCTGGTCCCATCTGCTGACCTTGCTCGTGGTCATCGAAGGCATGGCGAACAGTGTGCAGCAGAAGCCCCCGGATCCGTAGGCGGATCCGGGGGCTTCTTTCAACCTTCACTCAGTGAGTGCCCCTGCGGGGGTCGGCGTCAGCAACCCACCAGACGCGAGGCGAGGTAGCCCTCGATCTGGTCGAGGGAGACGCGCTCCTGCTTCATCGAGTCACGCTCGCGCACCGTGACCGCGTTGTCGTCCAGGGTGTCGAAGTCGACCGTCACGCAGTACGGCGTGCCGATCTCGTCCTGGCGGCGGTAGCGGCGGCCGATGGCGCCCGCGTCGTCGAAGTCGATGTTCCAGTTCTGGCGCAGGGCGGTCGCCAGGCCCTTGGCCTTCGGGGACAGCTCCGGGTTGCGGGAGAGCGGCAGGACCGCGACCTTCACCGGGGCGATGCGGTGGTCGAAGCGCATGACCGTGCGCTTCTCCAGCTTGCCCTTGGCGTTGGGCGCCTCGTCCTCGATGTAGGAGTCGAGGAGGAAGGCCAGCATGGTGCGGCCGACGCCCGCCGCGGGCTCGATGACGTACGGAGTCCAGCGCTCCTGGGCCTCCTGGTCGAAGTAGGAGAGGTCCTGGCCGGAAGCCTTGGAGTGCGCGGAGAGGTCGTAGTCCGTGCGGTTGGCGACGCCCTCCAGCTCGCCCCACTCGCTGCCGCCGAAGCGGAAGCGGTACTCGATGTCAGCGGTGCGCTTCGAGTAGTGGGAGAGCTTCTCCTTCGGGTGCTCGAACCAGCGCATGTTCTCCTCGCGCAGGCCCAGGCCGGTGTACCAGTTCCAGCGCTGCTCCATCCAGTACTCCTGCCACTTCTCGTCCTCGCCCGGCTTGACGAAGAACTCCATCTCCATCTGCTCGAACTCGCGGGTCCGGAAGATGAAGTTGCCGGGCGTGATCTCGTTGCGGAAGGACTTGCCCATCTGCGCGATGCCGAAGGGCGGCTTCTTGCGCGAAGTCTGCTGGACCTGGCCGAAGTTGGTGAAGATGCCCTGCGCGGTCTCGGGGCGCAGGTAGGCGACGGAGCCGCTGTCCTGCGTCGGGCCGAGGTGCGTGGAGAGCATGCCGGAGAACTGCTTGGGCTCGGTGAACTGGCCCTTGGTGCCGCAGTTCGGGCAGTTGACGTCGGCGAGGCTCTCCGGCGGACGGCCGTGCTTGGCCTCGTACGCCTCTTCCAGGTGGTCGGCGCGGTGGCGCTTGTGACAGGAGAGGCACTCGGTCAACGGGTCGGAGAACGTGGCGACGTGACCCGAGGCCTGCCAGACCTCCGTGGCCAGGATCACCGACGAGTCGATACCGACGACGTCCTCACGCGAAGTGACCATGTAACGCCACCACTGGCGCTTGAGGTTCTCCTTGAGCTCGACGCCGAGCGGCCCGTAATCCCAGGCGGCACGCTGGCCGCCATAGATCTCACTGCACGGGTAAACAAAGCCACGGCGCTTGCTCAGGCTGACGATGCTGTCGATCTTGTCGGCGGCCACGGTGCTCTCTTCATTACGACGGTGGGCGAAGCGAATGACTCAGGTTACCGGCGGCCTTACCCCCGTAATCAAATCGGTTCCGGGTCAGCGGTCGCCAGGACGCGTAGTTGACAATCGTTTCCAGATTTGTTGAAAATGAGTGTCATGAACGTACGTCGCCTCATACCCACCGCCGCCGTCGCCTCCGCCACGGTTCTCGGCCTCACGGCCCTGTCCGCCTGCTCCTCCTCCAGCGCCGCGGACAAGAACGGCGACGGCAAGCTGAACGTGACGGCGTCGTTCTACCCCATGCAGTACCTGGCGCAGGAGATCGGCGGCGACCACGTCTCCGTGGACACCCTGACCAAGCCGGGCGTCGAGCCGCACGACCTGGAGCTCAGCCCGAAGCAGACCGCCTACCTCGGCGAATCGGACTTCATCCTCTACCTCAAGGGCATCCAGCCCGCCGTCGACGACGCCATCGGCCAGTCCGGCGTGAAGAACACCGTGGATGCCGCGACCCTCACCAAGCTGGAGAAGCACGGCTCCGGGGTCGGCCACGACCACGGCGGCGAGGAGCACTCCGAGGACGAGCACGCCGAAGAGGAAGAGCACGACCACGAGAGCGAAGCCGGTGCCGACCCGCACATCTGGCTCGACCCGGTGAAGTACGCCGAGGTCGCCGAGGGCGTCGGCAAGGCCCTTGAGAAGGCCGACCCCGACCACGCGGCGGCGTACAAGAAGAACACGAAGGCCCTGGTCAAGAAGCTGGATGGCCTGAACACGAAGTTCGAGAACGGCCTGAAGGACACCAAGTCCAAGACCTTCATCACCACGCACTCCGCCTTCGGCTACCTCGCCGAGCGCTACGGCCTTGAGCAGGAGAGCATCGCCGGCGTCGACCCCGAGTCGGACCCGAGCCCCGCCCGCATCAAGGAGCTCCAGGACATCGCCAAGGAGGACAAGGTCTCCACGGTGTTCTTCGAGACCCTGGCCAGCGACAAGACCGCCAAGACCCTCGCGAACGACGCGGGCCTCAAGACGGACGTCCTCGATCCCCTGGAGGGAATTACGGACAAGTCCAAGGGCGATGACTACATCGGGGTCATGGAGTCCAACCTCGCCGCGCTGCAGAAGGCTCTCGGCGCGAAGTGAACGTACGGCAAGCAGCATCGGAGGCGCACGCCATGGAAGCCACGGAAGCAACGGACCAAGCGGGGACCGCCCCGCCCGTCATATCCGTGCGGGCGGCCACGGCCACCCTCGGCGCGCGCCCCGTGCTGCGCGGCATCGACCTCACCGTCAAGCCCGGTGAGGTCGTCGCCCTGCTCGGCGCGAACGGCTCGGGCAAGTCCACCGCCGTCCGCTCCGTGATCGGCCAAGTCCCGCTCACCGGCGGCGAGATAAACCTCTTCGGCACCCCCCTGAAGCGCTTCCGCCAGTGGGCCCGCATCGGCTACGTACCGCAGCGCACCACGGCCGCGAGCGGCGTCCCCGCGACGATCCGCGAGGTCGTCTCGTCGGGCCGCCTCTCGCGTACGAAGCTGTCGAGGCTGGGCTGGACGACGAAGGCGGACCGCGCGGCGGTCGACCGGGCCATCGGGCTCGTCGGCCTCGCGGACCGCGCCAAGGACTCCGTGAGCGCCCTGTCCGGCGGCCAGCACCAGCGCGTGCTGATCGCCCGCGCGCTCGCCTCCGAGCCCGAGCTGCTGATCATGGACGAGCCGATGGCGGGCGTCGACCTGGCGAGCCAGGAGATCCTCGCCCAGACCCTGCGCGAGCAGGTCGCGGCCGGTACGACGGTCCTGCTCGTCCTGCACGAGCTCGGCGCCCTCGAGCCGCTGATCGACCGCGCGGTCGTCCTGCGCGACGGCTGCGTGACCCATGACGGCCCGCCGCCCAAGGCCACGGGGCAGCACGCGCTGCCCGGCCACGACCACGTACATCCGCACTCGGCCGACGAACACGAGCCGATCCGCACGGGACTGCTGACCTGATGATGATGGAAATCTTCCAGACCGAATTCATGCAGCGGGCGCTGATCGCCGCCGTCCTCGTCGGCATCACGGCCCCCGCCATCGGCATCTACCTCGTCCAGCGCCGTCAGGCCCTGATGGGCGACGGCATCGGCCACATCGCCATGACGGGCGTCGGCCTCGGCTTCCTGCTGAACTCCAGCCCCGTCTGGATGGCGACGCTGATCTCGATCGTCGGCGCCGTGACCATGGAGCTGATCAGGGCGTACGGCAAGACCCGCGGCGACATCGCCCTCGCGATGCTCTTCTACGGCGGTATGGCGGGCGGTGTCCTGCTGATCAACCTCTCGGACACCGGCTCGAACGCGAACCTCTCCTCGTACCTCTTCGGCTCGCTCTCGACGGTCTCGGACTCCGACGTCACTGCGATCTGCCTGCTCGCGGCCTTTGTGGTCCTGGTCACCATCGGCCTGCGCAAGCAGCTGTTCGCGGTGAGCCAGGACGAGGAGTTCGCACGGGTGACGGGCCTTCCCGTGCGCGCGCTCAACCTGCTCATCGCGGTCACGGCGGCGGTGACGGTGACCGTCGCGATGCGCGTCGTGGGGCTGCTCCTGGTGAGCGCGCTCATGGTGGTGCCGGTCGCGGCGGCCCAGCAGATCACCCGCTCGTTCAAGGTGACGTTCGTCCTGTCGGTGGTCATCGGCACCGCCGTGACCCTCTCCGGCACGGTCACCTCGTACTACCAGGACGTGCCGCCCGGAGCGACCATCGTCCTGATGGCGATCGGCGTCTTCGTCGTCCTGACGGCACTCGCGACTCCCCTGGCCAGGCGCAGGGCACGGGCGGTGACCGCCGCGGAGGCGACCTGCACGGCGGACGTTGCCGCGGACGTTCCCGGCGCGCGGCGCCCGGCGGACGAGGTCACCGTCTGAGAGCGAGCTGGCACAATGGCCCCACGGGATATGACAGATGTGCGGGCGATCGTGCGAGTTATCAGTTGAGGAGGCACCTGTGACAACAGCTGCGGGACCCCCGGTACGAGGCCGATCCACCCGGCAGCGCGCCGCGGTGGCGGCGGCCCTGGGCGAGGTGGACGAGTTCCGCAGTGCGCAGGACCTGCACGACATGCTCAAGCACAAAGGCGATTCGGTGGGCCTGACCACGGTCTACCGCACGCTCCAGTCCCTCGCCGACGCAGGCGAGGTCGATGTGCTCCGCACCGACGAGGGCGAGTCGGTCTACCGCCGCTGCTCCACCGGCGACCACCACCATCACCTGGTCTGCCGGGTGTGCGGCAAGGCGGTCGAGGTCGAGGGCCCGGCGGTCGAGAAGTGGGCCGAGGCGATCGCCTCCGAGCACGGGTACGTGAACGTGGCGCACACGGTCGAGATCTTCGGCACGTGCGCGGAGTGTGCGCAGAAGTAGCCTGAACGCAGTGAGGGCCCGCACCGGCTTCGGTGCGGGCCCTCACTGCGTCTGAGGTGCGTCTGAGGTGCTTCTGCCTCAGCTGTTGGCGATCTCTTCCTCGTTCGGGATCGCCCCGCCGAACCGGCGGTCGCGCCCGGCGTACTCCAGGCAGGCGCGCCAGAGGTCACGCCGGTCGAAGTCGGGCCACAGGACGTCCTGGAAGACCATCTCGGCGTAACTGGACTGCCAGATCAGGTAGTTGGAGGTGCGCTGCTCGCCGCTGGGGCGCAGGAACAGGTCCACGTCCGGCATGTCCGGGTAGTACATGTACTTGGCGAAGGTCTTCTCGTTCACCTTCGACGGGTCGAGCCGCCCCGCCGCGACATCGCGCGCGATGGCCTGCGCGGCATCCGCGATCTCGGCACGGCCCCCGTAATTGACGCAGAAGTACAGGGTCATCGCGTCGTTGTCGACGGTCTGCTCCTGGGCGATCTGGAGCTCCTGGACGACGGACTTCCACATCTTGGGCATGCGTCCCACCCAGCGGATGCGAATGCCCAGCTCGTTCATTTCGTCCCGCCGGCGCCGGATGACGTCGCGGTTGAAGTTCATCAGGAAGCGGACCTCGTCGGGCGAGCGCTTCCAGTTCTCGGTGGAGAAGGCGTACAGGGAGAGGTTCTTGACGCCCATCTCCAGGCAGCCCTTGAGCACGTCGAGGACGACGCCCTCGCCCACCTTGTGCCCCTCGGTGCGCGGCAGCCCCCGCTCCTTGGCCCAGCGGCCGTTGCCGTCCATGACGCACGCCACATGCTGCGGCACCAGCTCGCCGGGGATCTTCGGCGGCCTGGCGCCCGAGGGGTGCGGCTCGGGGACCTTGTACTCACGGCGGGACCGTCCGAGGATTCCGCGTCGTGCCATGGGGGGCTCTCTCCTACCTAGCTGTTCTCTGTACGTTTGTACGTGGCGTGTGTACGTGACGTGCTTACGTGGTTTTCTCTACGTACCGCAATGAGCGGAGCCCGCGCTCCAAGTGCCAGTGCAGATAGGCCGAAACAAGCCCACTGCCCTCTCTGACGTGCCGCGCCTCGCACGCGTCCGCCGTCTCCCAGTCTCCGGTGAGCAGCGCGCCGAGCAGGCCGAGGGCTTCCAACGAGGGTACGACGCTGCCGGGCACCCGGCAGTCGACGCAGACGGAGCCGCCCGCGGCCACGGAGAAGAACCGGTTCGGTCCCGGCATTCCGCACTTTGCGCAGGAGCTGAAGCTGGGCGCGTACCCGTTCACGGCGAGGGAGCGGAGCAGAAACGCGTCCAGGATGAGATGCGGCTCGTGCTCACCGTTGGCGAGGGTCCGAAGGCCGCCCACGAGCAGCAGATACTGCTGCACGGCGGGCTCACCCTCATGATCGGTGAACCGCTCGGCCGTCTCCAGCATGGCGGTGCCCGCGGTGTAGCGCGCGTAGTCGGTGACGATCCCGCCACCGTACGGAGCGATGGTCTCACTCTGCGTACACAACGGCAGCCCCCGGCCGATGAGTTCGCTGCCGCGCGCGAAGAACTGCACGTCGACATGGGAGAAGGGTTCGAGCCGCGCCCCGAACTTGGACTTCGTGCGCCGCACGCCACGGGCGACGGCGCGGACCCGTCCGTGACTGCGGGTGAGCAGCGTGATGATGCGGTCCGCCTCACCCAGCTTCTGGGTGCGCAGCACGATGCCGTCATCACGGAACAGACTCATGAGGCCCATTCTCGCGTACGGGTCCGACAGCCGTGGCCAGGGTCCGACAGCCACGCCGGAGTGGCCCGAACCTCTGGCCACATGACTCAGACCTGACAAAATGCGCGCATGAAGAGTGAGCTGTTCTCCACGGAGCACATGGCGCAGCAGGCCGTCGCCCCCGGGATGACCCTGCAAAACGCCAAGTCCATCAAGTACGCGGTCAACGGCGAGATGCACGCACGGCAGGGCGCGATGATCGCCTACCGCGGCGACCTGCAGTTCGAGCGCAAGGGCCAGGGCGTGGGCGGCATGCTCAAGCGCGCCATGACCGGCGAGGGGCTGCCGCTCATGGCCGTGCGCGGCCAAGGCGAGGCGTGGTTCGCGAACGAGGCGCAGAACTGCTTCATCGTCGACATCGAGCCGGGCGACGTCCTCACCGTCAACGGCCGCAACGTCCTGTGCTTCGACGCGACCCTCTCGTACGAGATAAAGACGGTGAAGGGCGCGGGCGTCACCGGCGGCGGCCTCTTCAACAGCGTCTTCACAGGTGCGGGCCGGCTCGGCCTGGTCTGCGACGGCAACCCGCTGGTGATCCCCGTCTCGGCCCAGCAGCCGGTGTACGTCGACACGGACGCGGTCGTCGGCTGGACCGCGAACCTGGACACCTCCCTGCACCGCTCGCAGTCCATCGGCTCGATGATCAGGGGCGGTTCCGGGGAGGCGGTGCAGTTGATGCTGCGGGGCGAGGGGTACGTCATCGTGCGCCCGAGCGAGGCGACTCCGCAGAAGCCGCAGCAGCACTAACGCACTAACGCCGGCGGGCGGGGCGGGCCTGGTCGGGGCGGCTGATCGCTTCCCAGGGGGCCAGGGCCCACGGGCTCGTCCGGTTCGCCGGGTCGAGGAGGGCGCGGAGGTGGGCGTCGGAGACGGCCCGGGGCGCGGGGAAATCCCGCTCCTCCGTGCCGCTGAGGCTCTCCCGCCAGACCTGCCTGCCCAGGAGGTAGTGGTCGGCGTACTCCTGCCAGGAGGCGTACGTCCCCGCGACCGTCGGCACGACGTTCTTGAGCCGGGCCCAGGTGTCGGCCTCGCTCAGCATCCCGCAGGCGAAGCCGCGCCGTGAGATGTCCACGTAGAGCGCGATGTCCCAGGCGAGCGGTGCGACACCGAGCCTCCGCTGGGCCATGGCGCGATAGCCGGTACTCGCGAGCCCGCTCAGGCGCCCGAGCAGCTGCTCGGGCGCGGTGATCTCCCACTGCTCGGCCAGCCACTTCCCGGCCTTGCGGTCATCGATACGCGTGAACGGATACAGGGTCGTCCGGGACGCGTCCTTGTCCCGGCTGACCGGCGCGCTCAGCGACACCATCCAGAGCTGGTGCATGGTGAGCGGCGCCGGGTACTTCGACTCGACCTTCGGCTTGCTCCACTTCCATATGGCCATGCGCCCGCACCCTACGTCACGGGACCTTCACCCCTGTCACGGGGACTTCACCCGAGTCACGTCACGGGACTTCACCCCGGCTCCGTGCGTTCACGTAGGCGGTGGCGGCGCTGAGCCGCTCCGAATCGGTGGCGGTTCTGAGCGCGTCCGGCGCACAGTCCCACTCCCGCCCGCCGCCGAAGGGGCGGAGCTGGACGTAGGGCCCTTCGCAGCCCATGACCCTGCCGACCTGTCCGGTACGGGTGTCCACGGCGTAGGCGCCGACGGGCAGGTCCGGCGGGCCCGGGTCCCGGTTCAGGTCCACTTCGGATCCTCGCCTTCGACGCCGGCGCCACGTGGCAGGGCGAGGGCGAGGCGTGCGGCCGTATCAACGGAACATCCGCCCAATTCGATGCGCGGACAAGGGGCTTCACGGGCCCTGGATGTGGGGTCGATCCGCAATGACGGAAGAATAATTCCGGCCCTCGCGAGTGCGGAACGCAATTCCTTCACGGTGTCCTCCGCTTCTTCGACGCATAGCGCCGAGTGCCTCCTGCTTTCAGTCATGACGTGGCTCCCCTTTCCCATCGGATTTCACGCTTCGTGTCTCGATGGTGACGGGTCCGTCCTACACTCGGCAGGAGTCTGCGCCCTACAACTGCGGCGCAGCGGAGGGTGGTTGGCCATGGCCAATGGTTCACGGCAGGCGGCGTGGGAGTTCTTCGGCGCAGAGCTGAAGCGCCGCCGGGAGGATGCCGGTTTCACCCAGTCGGCACTGGGGGTACAGGTATTTGTTTCCGGCGGCTACATCGGCCAATTCGAACAGGCTATTCGTAAGCCGCAGCTGGATGTTGCACAGAGGCTGGACGAGGTCCTGCAAACCGGGGGCTTTTTCGAGCGGATGTGGCGAAAGCTGATCGACGACAGGCGGTACGCGGATTACTTCGCGTCGGTCGTACAGCTTGAGTCCCTGGCGACACGAATCTGCGAGTTCGCGCCTACGGTGATTCCGGGACTTCTGCAGACCGCCGCGTACGCACACGCGGTCACAATCGCAGCCAATCCCTTCGTGACCGACGCGTACGTAGAGGAGAAGGTGACTGCCCGGCTAGAGCGGGCTCGCATCCTCAACGACGCTACAAGGCCCGAGTATTGGACGCTGCTGCACGAGAACGTGCTGTACATCCCGGTGGGCGGGCCGTCTGTCATGGCACAACAGCTCGACCATGTCGCCTCGTTGATGCGCGAGCGACAGGTGGTGATGGCAGTGCTCCCCTACGACGCGGGAGCGCACGCCTCCATGGCCGGGGATCTGAGGCTCATGGAGTTCGAGGACGCACCCCCAACCGCCTATACAGAGACGTCCTTTTCGGGAACTCTCATCGATGAACCAGCAGTGGTGGCAAGGGCACGACGCGCATACGATCTACTCAGGGTCGCCGCGCTGTCGCCGGAGGCGTCCCTCGCCCTGGTCGAATCGGCGGCTAAGGACTACAGACGATGCACGAGTACGACCTGAGCAACGCAAGCTGGCGCAAGAGCAGCTACAGCAACGGCGAGGGCGGCAACTGCGTCGAGGTGGCCGACGAAGTCCCCGGCATCGTCCCGGTAAGGGACAGCAAGAACCCCGAGGGCCCCGCCCTGCTGCTCAGCGCCGAAGCCTGGTCCGCATTTGTCACGAACGTCCGCACGGCCAACTGACGGACCGGGGTCCACGGGCCGAAGGCGGGGCTGTGCTGGACCGGCGATGGTGTGGGCGCCGGTGCCGTCCGGTTCTCCCGAGATTGGCGGTTCCGGACCGGGCGTCAAGGGCGCTCCTACGTCGCGTCGGCTGCGCCGATTCCGCTGCGCTCCACCCTTGACCCCCGCCCCTCCACCGCGCGAGGGAAAGCGACCGGACGGCCCGGGGGGCGGGACTCTCGACCAGGACCGGCCGGTCGCGGGGTCGTCATGTCGGGTGCGGACTGGTTCGTTTGGGGCGGCCGTGAGCGGGTGAGGTGCGCGATCGCTTCGGCAATGGGTGCCGGTCTCGTCAAGCGACTGCCGACCGGATCGTCTGGGGTGACCGGCGGGCGAGGAGCGGGCGCGTGCGGCGCGGGGAGGCGGCCCGTCGGCCGCTTGCCAGCGCAGGGGTCGCGCGGGCGGGCTGACGTGTGGCGTGTGGCGTGTGGGGCTAACGCGGCGTGAGGGCCGGGGCGTTGCCGCCCTGCGGGCCCCAAGGCGGCAGCGGACCCGACCATCGGAGGCGGATTGCAAGAAAGTCCCACGACACGCCGGGCCAGGCGGGGCCCGCGTGAGACTTTCCTGCAATCCACTCCCTCGCAGCCCGATATGCCCGCTTTCGGCGTGGCGGGGGTGCGGGGCCATCACCCGCCACCACCCACGCCGCCCCTCCCGCAGCACAGCCACCCACCTCGCCACCGCACCACCCGCCGCAACGCCAACCCCGAGGAAACAGGGTCCCACCGAGGCCCCCACCGAGGCCTCGACCTGGGGACTCCCCCCGGAAGACCCCGGCAGACAACCGCCCGAGACCACCGCCCGTCCCCGGAGCGACCGCGCCCTCCCATCCCTGGCGGCCACCCCCGACGAGCGAGTCGGCAGCCGCTTGACGAGACCGGCACCGACCCCCGAGCCAGTCGCGCACCTCACCCTCCGCCGATCACCCCCGACGAACCAGTCCGCACCCGACACGACGACCGACCGACCCCACGGCCCTGGTCGAGAGTCCCGCCCCCGGGCCGTCCGGTCGCTTTCCCTCGCGCGGTGGAGGGGCGGGTGTCAAGGGTGGCCCGAAGGGCCATCGGCGCAGCCGACGCGCAGCGCAGCGGAGCGCCCTTTACTCCCGGCCCGCAACCGCCAAACTCGCGACCACCGGACGGCCCCGGCAACAACACCATCGCCGGTCCGGCACAGCACCCGTTCCAGTGCCGATTCACCCCGGCCACCCCCGACGAACCAGTCCGCACCCGCTTGACGAAACCAGCCCCCATCGCCGATCGCCGACGGAACCGCGCGCCTTGCCCCCGGCGGCCGTCCCCCGACGCTTCGTCCGGCAGCCGGTCGAGGAGACCGGGCCACCGGCCACGCCGACCGGCGCCGGGGGCAACACCTGATTCCCAGACGGCGCACCGCACACCCCGCGCGCTCCCCGCCTGCCAGAACGCAACTTCGCCAGAGTAGGTGCCCCACCCCTGGCCCTCCTCGCCGATCGCAGAAAAGTCCCGCCGCTCCCCGCCTCAGCACCTCGTCGCGTGCGACTTTCCTGCAATCCTCTCCACGACCGACGCCGCAGCCGCTCGACGCCAGGCTCTCCTGCGGCCCTACCTTCTTGAGTGCGTCCCGTGAGTTCGCGACTCTGGGTCTGCGCGGGTGGGGCAGGGATGGTTTTCATGCTGGCTGCCCTCCATGGCTTCG